>DASSEA010000314.1:0-11652 GCA_035696805.1 Casimicrobiaceae bacterium | reverse complement strand
CCGTCGCGACCGCATACGCATCGACCTGTCCCGGGCTGCGGAAATGGCGCGGGTCGGTCGTGGCGACGACCGCGTCCTCGATGCGCGGACAGCGACGCGTTCGCAATGCGCGCAGTTCGTCGCCGCGCCGCCATTCGCTGCGACCGTTGACGGCGACGAACGTCTCTCCCACGAACGGCTGATGCGTGACGCCGACGATCGGACGCTCGCCGTCGTGCAGCGCGATCAGCGTCGCCCAATGCAGGTGCCCGAGGATGAAGCTGCGCGTCCCGTCGATCGGATCGATCACCCACGTGAACGCACTTCGGCCCGGTGCGCGTCCCTGCTCTTCGCCATCGATGCCGTGATCGGGAAATTGCCGTGTGATCGCCGCGCGGATGATCGACTCGGCGGCGCGATCGGCTTCGGTGACCGGATCGTAGCCACGCGATCCGCCCTTGTCCTCGACGTCGATCGGCGCGCGGAAGTGCGGCAGGATCGCGACTCCCGCGTCATGCGCCGCGGCGAGCGCGAAGCGTGCGAACGCCTCGTCACGCTCGGCGAGCGGTGCAGGGGTGCCCGCCATCCTAGCGCCGGACGATCGACACGCCGGCGAGCTTTTCCTGCGCCTCGATCAGCGACGCGACGTATTTGTCGCCGAAACCGAGCGCGTTGGCCGTCACCAGGCTTTGATGCACGGCCTCGCCGATCACCGACGGAATCATCATGCCCTCGGTGAAATGCGTGTAGTAGCGAAGGTCCTTCGCGGCATTGACCAGCGTGAACTTGAGTCCCGTGAGGTCGCCGCTTTCGAGCATGCGGCCGACCAGCATCTGGAACAGTCCGGAATTGACCGCGCCCGCTGAAACGACCTGATGCAGCTTCGCGATCGACAGTCCGGATTTCGCCGCCGCCGCGCAGGCCTCCGCCGTCGCCGTGCAGATCGCCTGCGCGAGGAAGTTGTTGATGAGCTTCAGCACGATGCCGTGCCCCGGCGGCCCGGCATGAATGATGTTCTCGCAGAATGCGCCGAACAGCGGCTTCAGTTCCTCGAACGTCGCATCGTCGGCGCCGACCATGATGTTGAGACGGCCCTGCTCCGCCTCGACTGGCGTCCTCGCGAGCGGCGCGTCGACGAAGCGCACGCCCTGGTCTGCGAGCAGCGTGCGCATGTGCGCGGTGGTCGCCGGTTCGCTCGTCGACGTGTCGACGACGATCAGTCCCTGCCGCGCCGCACCGGCGATGCCGTCGGCGCCGAGCACCACCTCCTCGACCTGCGGCGCCCCGGTGACGCAGAGCATCACGACATCGCTGTCGCGTGCGAGCGCCGCGTAGTTCGCCGCTTCCTTGGCGCCTGCCGCAAGCAGGTCCTCCGCGGGCTTGCGATTGCGATGCACGCGCAGCGTGACCGGATAACCCTTGCTCACGAGGTTTTTGGCGATGCCGTGACCCATCAACCCGATGCCGACGAACCCGATGCGGGGCTTGCTCATGTCGCTCCTCCTATGACTTGCGTCGTTGACAACCGCGCGCGCCGCCGCTCGTGCAGCGCGATGAAAAGCCCGCTCGCCGCGATGACCGTCATGCCGGCGATCGCATAGGCGTCGGGAAAGTGCCGGTACAGGATCCAGCCGACCAGCGTCGCCCAGACGAGCTGCATGTAGGTGAACGGCGTGATCGCCGAGGCCGGTGCGTGGCGGAACGCCAGTATGAACAGGAAATGCCCGAGCGTGCCGAGCAGGCCGCACATGACGATCAATGCCACGTGCGTCCATGGCATGGATGCCGGCCAGTCGAATCCGGGCGTCAGCAGCGACATGACGACCGTTCCGATCACGGCGGGATAGAACAGCAGCACGCGCGGATTTTCGCCGGCGAGGAGCCGCGTCAGGATTTGGTAGCCCGCATAGAACAATGCGGCAAGCACCGCATACAGCGCGGCGCCCTGGAACACCGCGCCGCCCGGGCGAACGATCAGCAGCATCCCGATCGCACCCGCGACGACGAACGCAATCCGCACCCGCGTCATCGGCTCGCCGAGAAAAAGCCGCCCCATGATCACGACGATGACGGGCGTCGAATAGTTGAGCGCCGTCGCTTCCGCCAGCGGCAGCGAACGCAGCGCCGAAACGAAGAGCAGCGACGACGCCAGCACGACGAGCGCGCGCACGATCTGCAGCGGCAGGCGCCGCGTGCGAAGCATGCCGAAGCCCATGCCCGGTACGAGCCAGACGATCATCGCGATCATCTGGACGGCGTACCGGGCCCAAACGAGCATCGGGACCGAATAGCGTTGCGCCGTGAACCGGGTGATGGCATCGAGCAGCGTGAAGCAGAAGACGGAACTGACGACGAGCAGGATCGCCGATGTCGGCACGGAGGCGTGGCGCATCGCCGCGATTATCGCCGAACGCTGCAGGCGCTTCGGATCGCGACGGCGGGCGCGTTCGCGATCCGTGCATAATGGTCGTTTGGCCGGCTTTCGCCATCGGTGCCGGCCGTTCCACGGAGCCATTGCCATGCGCATCATCCGTACGCTTTGCACGCTTGCCGGCGCTGGCTGGCTGGCCATGTCGCTACCGCTTGCCGTCGTGGGTCCGGCCTCGGCCCAGACGACGGCTGCGGTCCAGAATCGCGTCGTCATGCAGGTCAGCGACAACGATCCCGCCAAATGGAATCTCGCGCTCAACAATGCGCGCAACCTGCAGGCGGATCTCGGGGCGAAGAACGTCGAAATCGAGATCGTCGCCTACGGCCCGGGCATCTCGATGCTCAAGGCCGATTCGGTGGTCGGCAGCCGCATCGGCGAGGCGCTTTCGAGCGGCGTTCGCGTCGAGGCCTGCGAGAACACGATGCGCGGACAGAAGCTCGCGAAGAGCGACATGCTGAACGGCATCGAGTACGTGCCGGCCGGCGTCGTCGAGATCATGCAAAAGCAGCAGCAGGGCTGGGCGTACCTGCGCCCATGATCGCGGCTATGCCGTCGGCCGGGCGCCCGCAACGGCGCAAGCGCTCGATCGACGCGGAACCATTCCGCGGGTGTAGTTCAATGGCAGAACGGCAGCTTCCCAAGCTGCATACGAGGGTTCGATTCCCTTCACCCGCTCCAGCGCTTCCGACCGCATGAAAGACGCTTCGCTGCCCGTGACGCTGATCGCTGTCGGCCTCGGCTGGCTGCTGTGGGAATTCCGGCTGTTCCCGGACATCGACTGGATCATTTCGCTGGCGTTCATCGCTGCCGGCGTCGCGGTGATGGCGATCGACGGCATCAACAAGAATTCGGTCGTCGTCGGCCCGTTCCTGATCGCGATCGGTTGCGCATGGCTCCTGCATGACCGCTACGGAACGCACTGGCGCTACATCGTTCCGTTCATGCTCGTGCTGCTTGGTGCGCTGATGCTGATCGCGCGCAGTCCGCGCGTCCCCGAACGGCGCCCGCGGCCCGCGCCCGACGCGTAAACGGCGTCCGTCCGATAAGCAGCTTCACGCCGTCGCTGCAAGCGCCCGCTCGAGCGACGGCAGGTAGCCGGCGAGCTGCAGCGCCGAGGCTCGCTCGCGGCATTGCAACAACGCCGAAACATCCGCCTGGCCGCGGCCGGCCGCCGCGAGCGCGCGTCCGCGCGCCACGATGAAATCGGTCAGTGGCAACGGCTCGTCGCGAAGGTAGTCCTCCAGCAGCGTGGCCTGCCGCTCCGCTTCGTCCCAGTGCCCGTGATCGAGCGCGATGTCGATGGCCGCCTGGTGGAAGCCCAGATAGCAATGTGAAACGCACTCGTCGCGCAGCCAGCGCTCACCGTGTTCGAGCGCGGCCTTGCGTTCGCCCTCGGTTCGAGCGGCCGCCGCAAGACCGGCAAGCACCAGCGGCCCGGCGAAACGATGCCCGACCTCCTCGCTCAGCGCCAACGCGTCCTCGAGGCATCGCCGCGCATCGTCCAGGTTGGCGTCGTGCATCCGCATTCGCGCGAGGTTGACGAGCAGGATGGTTTCGAATCTGCGCGCGCCGATCGCCCGCGCGAGCTCGAGGCCTCGTGAAAGCGCGTCGCGCGCCTCGTCGAAACGTCCGGAAAACACCAGCACCCAGCTCGCCGCTTCTTCGCACATCGTCTCCGCAAAGCGGTAGCGCAGGTCCCGGGCGGTTCGCCGCACGCGGTCGAAACGCGCGAGGGCCGCGCCGGTGTCGCCGAGGTAGACGTCGAGGATCGCCACCATGCAGTGATTCGGCAGCGCCAGCCGGGTCAGTGACTCCCGAGCGCACAGGTCGAGGCAGCGCAGGAAGGCGCTGTGCGCGGAACGCATTCGCCCCTGCGCGTAGAGGGCATCCGCGAGACCTGACAATGCCTGCGCCTCGCACTCGACGTCGCCCGCGGCATGCGCGAGGGCGAGTGCCTGCTCGTGATGGCGTCGGCATTCCGCCGCGCTGCCCGCGGCGAAGTGCAGGCTGCCGCGAAGGTACGCAATGCGGGCGCGCGCCCGCACGCTGTCTTCGCCCTTCGCGTGGCGATCGGCTGCATCGAGCGCCGCGAGCCCACGCGACACGTCGCTCATCAACCGGCGTGCGAACGCGATGCCGATCCACCCGCGAACGCGGTCGCGATCGCTAACCGCTTCGTCGAGGGCCTGCTCGAATGCCGCAATGGCCGCGTTCCCCTGGTCGAGCTCGGCATTGAGATCGCCAGCGAGCGCGGAGAGCTCGAAGCGCACCGGCGCAGCCGCCGCGAGTTGCCGGCCGCGCATGACGAGGGCGAGCGCAGCTTCGGGCCGCCGAGCCGATGCCTCGGCGCGCGCGGCGTCGAGATACGCCTGCGGAGCACGCGGATCATCGGCGCGATCCAGGTGTTCAGCGTGCAGCGTCGGGTCGCGCGTTGCATACCAGCGCGCCGCTTTCTCGTGCAGCGCACGGCGCGACGCATGCAGCAGCGATGCGTACGCACCGTCCCGGATCAACGCATGCGTGAATTGCAGGTCTCCCGTGCCTTGGTCGTCGTTGCGGAGCAAATCCCGTTCGACCGGCGCCGTGGGAACGTAATGCGCGTCGTCCACGAGTTCGCGCAGCAACGCGAGCGGAAAACGCTGACCGATCACCGCCGCTGCCTGCATGGCGCCCTTGTCGGCGGGTGCAAGTCGATCGAGGCGTGCGAGCACGACGCTCTGGATCGTCGCCGGCACGGCGCTGTCGTCGCTGTCGCTGCGCAAAAGCTGCATCAGGAAAAGCGGATTGCCCTGCGCCCGGTCGACGCAGCGCACGGCAAGATCAGGCGACGCGGCCAGATGCGCCCGCGCCAGCGCCAGCGCATCCTCGCGTGCGAGCGGCGGCAGGTCGAAGCGCTCGATCGCGGCGAGCCAGCGCCCGCTGATGGGATCGCCGTCTCGGCGCGTCGTCAGTGCCAGCACGATCGGCATGCGTTCGGCCAGCGTCGCGACTTCGCGCAGGCAGGCGAGTACCCATCCCGACGCCCAGTGCACGTCTTCGACGAGCAGGACGACGGTACGCGAACGGGCGGCGCGTTCGACGAGACCGACGAAAGCGCGAAGCTTTCCACCGCGACGCGCCTCGTTGTCCATCGCGTCGTACAGGCTGCTTCCCGACTGCGGCAAAAGCAGCAGGTCGGCCAGGTACGGCACATCGTCGAGGTCAGCCTTGCCGGCGGCGAGCGCCCGTTCGAATGCGCGTTGCCGCGCCTGCGTCGCGTCACCGTGAGGCACATCGAGCAAGTGGCAGGCAAGCGTTTCGATGGCGTCGTGTCCGCGTGCGACGCCGAAATCGAGGACCGCGGCCGAGTGACATTGCGCGCCCTTGCGCAGCGCATCGGCCATCAGCGCCTCGGCCAGTCGCGACTTCCCCATGCCGGGATCGGCACAGATGAGCGCCACCGCACCGCGACGATCTGCAAGCGCGCGATCGACGATGCTCGCGAAACGCTGCCGCTCTGCGTTACGCCCCAGCAGTTCGTGCGCGGTCGCAACGATTGGGCGCAGCGCGACGAGCTTCGCCGCGCGCACGGCATCCGGCAAGCCCCGGATCGAAACGTCGCCGAGCGAGGCGGTTTCGGCGAATGTCGCGCTCGCACGCTGCACGTCGTCGGAGATCACGGTCTCGCCCGGCGCTGCGAGGTCGGTGAGCCGCGCCGCGAGGTTCACTGCGTCACCGGTGACCGTGTAGTTGCGATGCGCAGTGCTCCCCGTCGCAGCGGCAACGACCTCGCCGCTCGCGACGCCGATGTGGGTGCCGAGTTTGCGCCCGCTGTCGGCCGAGAGGCCCGCCATTGCGTCGTGAATTGCAACGGCCGCACGCAACGCCCGTTCGACATCGTTGCCGTACGCGACCGGCGCGCCGAACACGCCCATGACGGCGTCGCCGATGTGTTTGTCGATCGTGCCGCCGGAGCGCTCGATCACGCCGTCGACGAGTTCGAAGAAGCGCGTCAAGAGCGCATGCGTTTCCTCGGGGTCCTGTGCCCGCGACAAGCGCGTGTAGCCCGAGAGATCCGCGAACAGGATCGCCACCTGGCGCCGCTCGCCCGCCGGCACCGCCGCGCTTTCCGCGGCGGGTGTATCGACTCGACGCCCGCACTGCGAACAGAAGCGGGCACCCGCCTGAAGTTCAGCGCCGCATTGCACACACAGCGAACCTTCACGGTGCATCGGGTCACCGCGAGCAGCATCGGATTCCACGTCATCGATCCACGGCGGACAGACGCGCCATTCTGCCGCAGCGGTGCAAACGGAGTACACTGGCGCCACGCTAGGGGTCCTTCCCGCCGTGGATCGGCGGGTCGGTGAGAGAACACCCTTGGAACCTGTTCGGATAATGCCGGCGCAGGGAAGCGTGGGTCGTCCACCGCTCCTTTCGTGCCGCGACGAGGAGCACATGAACGCCAACGACCAGTTTTTCGCCCGCGACGCCAAGGTCGATTCCGCCGCGGTCGCGCCGCTTCCCGCATCCCGCAAGATCTACGTCGAGGGTTCGCGCCAGGACGTGCGCGTGCCGATGCGGGAAATCACGCAGACCGATACGCCGGCGTCGTTGGGTGCGGAAAAGAATCCTGCGCTTGCGGTGTACGACACGTCGGGCCCGTATACGGATCCGGACGCACGCATCGACATTCGCCGTGGCCTGCCGGCGTTGCGTGCCGCGTGGATCGACGACCGGGACGACACGACGATGCTCGACGCACCGACGTCGGCCTTCGGTCGCGTCAGGCTTGCCGATCCGGCGCTCGCGGGGCTGCGCTTCGATCTGCACCGGCCGCCACGCCGCGCGAAAGCCGGTGCCAACGTCACCCAGATGCATTACGCGCGACGCGGCGTCGTCACGCCCGAGATGGAGTTCATCGCGATTCGCGAGAACCAGTTGCGCGAAGAGACACTGTCACGCATGCCGGAGGCACTGCGGCGTCAGCACGCCGGGCAGAGCTTCGGCGCGAGCATTCCCGCGCTCATCACGCCCGAGTTCGTGCGTGACGAAGTGGCGCGCGGCCGGGCGATCATCCCGAACAACGTCAATCATCCGGAAAGCGAGCCGATGGTCATCGGCCGCAACTTCCTCGTGAAGATCAACGCGAACATCGGCAACTCGGCCGTGACGAGTTCGATCGGCGAGGAAGTCGAGAAGATGACGTGGGCGATCCGCTGGGGCGCGGACACGGTGATGGACCTGTCGACCGGCAAGAACATCCACGAAACGCGCGAATGGATCATCCGCAATTCGCCGGTGCCGATCGGCACCGTACCCATTTACCAGGCGCTCGAGAAGGTCGACGGCAAGGCCGAGGACCTGACGTGGGAAATCTATCGCGACACGCTGATCGAGCAGGCCGAGCAGGGCGTCGACTACTTCACGATCCACGCCGGCGTGCTGCTGCGCTACATCCCACTGACCGCGAAGCGCATGACGGGCATCGTGTCGCGCGGCGGCTCGATCATGGCGAAGTGGTGCCTTGCGCATCATCGCGAGAGTTTTCTCTACACGCGCTTCGCCGAGATCTGCGAGATCATGAAGGCGTACGACGTCGCCTTCTCGCTCGGCGACGGGCTGCGGCCCGGTTCAATCCACGACGCGAACGACGACGCCCAGATGGCCGAACTGGCGACGCTCGGCGAATTGACGCAGGTTGCCTGGCAGCACGACGTGCAGGTGATGATCGAGGGACCCGGCCACGTCCCCATGCACCTGATCAAGCACAACATGGACGAGCAGCTGCGCCTCTGTGGCGAGGCGCCGTTCTACACGCTCGGACCGCTCACGACCGACATCGCACCGGGCTACGACCACATCACGAGCGCGATCGGCGCCGCGATGATCGGCTGGTACGGGACGGCGATGCTGTGCTACGTGACGCCGAAGGAGCACCTTGGCCTGCCGAACAAAGCGGACGTCAAGGACGGCATCATCGCGTACAAACTCGCCGCGCACGCGGCGGATCTCGCGAAGGGCCATCCGGGTGCGCAGCTTCGCGACAACGCGCTTTCGAAAGCGCGTTTCGAGTTTCGGTGGGAGGACCAGTTCAACCTCGGCCTCGATCCCGACAAGGCCCGCGAATTTCACGATGAAACGCTGCCGCAGCATGGCGCGAAGCTCGCGCACTTCTGCTCGATGTGCGGCCCGCACTTCTGCTCGATGAAGATTACGCAGGATGTTCGCGACTACGCAGCGAAGCAGGGCCTGGCTGACACGGAAGTGCTCGCGAAGGGCCTGGAAGCCAAGGCGGTGGAGTTCGTGAAGAGCGGCGCGGAGGTCTACCGGCGAGCCTGACCGTCCATCGCGACGCGCTTGCCGCATGACGAAGCCGATTCAGATTCCGATTTCCGCCCGCGCTTCGCCCGGAGCGAGATCGACCCCCTGTGCTGAACGCGGACCGAGCGACGCCGAGCCCCCGACCGGGGCGATTCGCATCGGCATCTCCGGCTGGCGTTATCCGCCCTGGCGCGGCGTGTTCTATCCGTCGGGACTCGCGCAGCGCCGCGAACTCGAATACGCGTCGCACCGCTTTGCGACGATCGAAATCAACGGCTCGTTCTATTCGCTGCAGCGGCCCGAGCACTACGCGCGCTGGCGCGACGAAACGCCGGAAGGTTTCGTGTTCAGCGTGAAGGGGCCGCGATTCATCACGCACATGCTGAAACTGCGCGACAGCGACCAGGCCCTCGCGAACTTTTTCGCGTCCGGCATCGCCAATCTTGGCGAAAAGCTCGGTCCGATCCTCTGGCAACTGCCACCGATGCTGCGGTTCGACGCCGCGCGCCTCGAACCCTTCCTGGCTGCGCTGCCGCGCGATACCGACGAGGCGGCGGCGCTCGCGCGCCGTCGAAACGAGAAGGTGCGCGGGCGCGCGCGGCTGGCGTACGGCCAATGTCGGCCGTTGCGCCACGCGCTGGAAGTGCGGCATCCGACGTTCGTCGACGCGGCATTCGTCGACCTGCTGCGCCGGCAACAGGTGGCGCTGGTCGTCGCCGATACCGCCGGCAAGTGGCCGTACGCCGAAGACCTGACGGCGGACTTCGTGTACGCCCGCCTGCACGGCGACAAGAAGCTCTACGTCAGCGGCTACACCGACCGCGCGCTCGACCGGTGGTGCGATCGCATGGTCGCGTGGAGCAAGGGCGCCGCCCCGGACGACGCGCAATGCATTTCGAGCCTGCCGGCAGCGCGATGCGCAGGCCGGGACGTTTTCTGCTACTTTGACAACGACGTCAAGGTGAAGGCACCACGCGATGCTCGCGCGCTCGTCGCGAAAACGGCTGTCGCGGGGGGCAATGTGATCGTGCCCGCCGATGATCCGGATGTTCCCGTTGCGCGTCGTGCGCACGCGCCACCGGTCACGGCGCGACGATCATGGCCTAGCGCAGGCGCGAGGTGACGCACGAACGACAGCGAGGAGGTCTGCATGGACAAGCGGCGCAGGACGTGGTTGAAAACATCGGCGGCCGTCGGCGCCAGCGCGCTCGCGACGAGCGGCACGATGCCCGCAGGCGCGCAGGCTCGCGACGTGTTGTTCGCTCGCGAAGGGAGCTTCATTCCCGTGCTCGGCACATCGCAACGCTTCCAGGTGCGTCGCATCTACTGCGTCGGCCGCAATTACGCAGCGCATGCGCGGGAAATGGGATCCGACCCGAATCGCGAGCCGCCGTTCTTCTTCCAGAAACCGACCGATGCGATCCAGCTCGTTGCCGACGGCGTGACGGTCGACCATCCGTATCCGCCGGTGACGAAGAACTATCACTACGAGATCGAGCTCGTCGCCGCGATCGGCAAAGGCGGTCGCGACATCCCCGCCGCATCGGCGACCGACCACGTGTTCGGTTATGCGCTGGGACTCGACATGACGCGCCGCGACCTGCAACAGGCGATGGGCAATGAAAAGAAGCCGTGGGAGATCGGCAAGTCGTTCGATCACTCTGCGGTGATCAGCCACCTGCATCCCGCGGGCAAGACAGGCCACCTGACGAAGGGTGCGATCTGGCTCAAGGTGAACGGTCAGACCAAGCAGTCAAGCGATCTCGCGAACATGATCTGGGACGTGGGCGAGCAGGTGTCGCACCTTTCGAAGTACTACGAGCTCTTTCCCGGCGACATCATCTACTGCGGCACGCCGGAGAACGTCGGTCCCGTGGTGGCCGGCGACGTCATGCAGGGCCACGTCGACGGACTCTACGACATCAACGTGAAGGTCGTGTGAGCCGGTCGAGCGTCACGCCTCGGATGCGGGGCGTGGGCGTCCCTCCGGCAAGGCGTGCCGCGCGCGTCGCTCTCGGCGGCGACGCGCAGGCGTTTACTCCGCCGGTGCAAGACGCACGCGATAGCCGCCCGACTTCTCATCGCGTTCGAGCATCAGCATCGCGTGCGCGGCCGCGTCTTCGAGCAGTTCGTTGAACGACCCGTAGCCGTAGAACGACTCGTTGAAGCCGGGCTTGCGGCGGCGTAGCGCCTGCTTGACCATCGAGCCCCAGATGCGCTCCTCGTCTCCCCGCTCGGCAATCAGCGCTTCGACGGTGCCGACGGCGAGTTCGAGCGCTTCGCTGCGTCGGTCCTCGTCGGCGCTGCGCTTCGCCGGGACTTCGGCGACCGCCGCCTTGCCGGCACGCTTCCTCGCCGGTGCCTTGCGCTTCGCGCGGACGAGGTCGTCGTAATAGATGAATTCGTCGCAGTTCGCGATCAGAAGGTCCGACGTCGAGTTCTTGACTCCGACGCCGATGACGACCTTCGCGTTCTCGCGCAGCTTCGACACGAGGGGCGAAAAATCGGAATCCCCGCTGATGATGACGAAGGTGTCGACGTGCGTCTTGGTGTAGCAGAGGTCGAGCGCATCGACGACCATGCGGATGTCCGCCGAATTCTTGCCGGACTGCCGTACGTGCGGGATCTCGATCAGCTCGAACGACGCCTCGTGCATCGGCGCCTTGAATGCCTTGTAACGGTCCCAGTCGCAATAGGCTTTCTTGACGACGATGCTGCCCTTCAGCAGCAGCCGTTCGAGAACCTTCGCGATGTCGAATTTCTCGTAATTGGCGTCGCGAACCCCGAGCGCGATGTTCTCGAAGTCGCAGAACAGCGCCATGCTGGTGACTTCGGGTGGCGTGGGCGTTGGCATCGGTCGACCGGCGTCGCGGTCCGGTAAGGGAAACGGCGCAACGATACCATCCGCGCGCCGGCGCTAAACTGCGACGATCGGCGAC
>DASSEA010000313.1:0-3834 GCA_035696805.1 Casimicrobiaceae bacterium | reverse complement strand
CTGTCCTGCGCGCGGGCGGTGTACGCGGTGACGACGAGGGCGAACGCAATGACGACTCGCAATGCGAAGGAGGGCATGACGCTATGGTAGGCGATCGCGCATGCACGTCGGCATGACGGCTTTGCAGTGCGCGCCCGGCATAACTCCAAGCTGCCGTTGCTGCTGAGGCGCTGGAGCGCAGAGCACGGGTGGCCGCAGGTCGCTCCGCGCCTGTGCCGCGCCGGCTAGCGCATCGCGACGGCGGTGAGCTGCGGTGCTCCCGGCTGCTCGGTGCGCAGCAGGATGTCGTAATACGCGCGGACGCGCCCGACGAACGCCACCGGCATGCCGCCGCGCGCATAGCCGTACTTGGCGGTGATGTAGTACTCGGGTTCGGCGAGGAGCGGCAGCACCTTGCGGACGTCGCTCCACAGATCCGGATTGAGCTTTTGCCGTTGCGCGAGAATGCGCGCGTCCTCGAGATGGGCCGTCCCGATGTTGAAGGCAGCAAGCGCCAGCCAGGTCCGATCCGGCTCGGGGATGCGCGCCGGCAGCTTGCGCTTCAGGTCGGCGAGGTACCGTGCAGCCCCGAGCGCCGACTGCCGGGCGTCGAGTCGATCGGCGACGCCGAGATGGCGCGCCGTTTCCTCGGTCAGTTGCATGAGCCCGCGAACGCCGGTTTCGCTGGTCGCGACCGGATCCCACTGCGATTCCTGGTACGCGATTGCCGCGAGCAGCCTCCACTCGATCCCGCTTTTCGCCTGCGCTTCGACGAACGTCTTGCGCCACTCGGGCAACGCCTTGCGGATACGGTCGTGGAAGACGCCCGCGTCGATGCGCTCGACCTGCTCGGCGTTCCCGAAATAGCGGTCCGCGAGTCGCGCGAGCGTTCCATCGCGCCGCAGCCGGGCGAAGAAGGCGTCGAGCGCGTCGCGCAGTTCCGGGTAGCCGGGGGCGACGGCCCACGCGAATTCACGCCGCGGACCGGCAGTGAATGCCACGTCGAAGTCGAGGTAGATGTTCCGGGCGACCGCGGCATCGCTCGATGCCACGACCGCGTAGTTCAGCGTCCCATCGGCGACCTGCGCGATCAACGCGTCCGCCGACGGCACGTCCAACGCCTGCCACGTCACCTCCGGGTGTGCCAGCCGGACCGCGGCGAGCGGGCCGTCGAGCCCGGTATGCGCTGCATAGGCGACGGTCGCATGGTCCAGATCGGACCAGCGGCGGGGCCGGAAGCCGTCGACGTTGTAGATCAGCACCGGCTCGACCGCGTGATAGCCGGTGCTCCAGGCCAGTGCGCGTCCGCCGTCGGTGTCGAGGCCCGAATGCGACATGGATGCCGCCTGCAGCAGGCCACCGGCACCGAGCTGCGCCTCGCCACGGCCGAGCTTCGCGAGAAGCGACGCTGCGCCGTCGGCCACAGTGACTTTGAGCGGGACGCCCCGTTCGCGCGCAAAGCGGGTCAGAAGATCGTGATCGAAGCCGGAGACCTGGTCGTTCGGGCCGGTGAACCATGTCGCCGGGCCCGGCAGGACGATCACGCTGATGCCCGGTTCGCCCCGCACCGACGCGGGTGGCGCTCGTTCGCAACCGGAGAAAGCGAGGAGGGGGACGGCGCACGCGGCGATAACTCCGCGGCGGTAAACACTTTTCAAGCAACGGACGAACGCTCGATCGCGCATGACGCTCCATAGCACCCGTTGCCGGGTACGTGTTCGAAGGTTAGCGGCGATCTTGTTGCCGCCGTACGACTTGCGCAGCCTTGCCGTGGGCTGCGATGACTCCACGAAGGTCGCGGACGCGGCACCGCGTCACGGGCGACGAAGGCATTATAGCCGCGGTCGGGGGAGCGGCAACCGACCATTCGCCCGGGCGGCGCGGCCGCTCGCGGCGGCTTGGCGACCGTCCGGCCGGGTGCCGTGGGCGTTCGCCGGTATAATCCGAAGTTCGAGGACTTCCGCGCCGATCAACGGCGGGTCGCCCCGCATTGCACGGTCGTGAACCTGGTCAGGTCCGGAAGGAAGCAGCCACAGCGATTCTCTGCAAGTGCCGGGGGAACGGCTCGCCACCCTGTCGGGTCAGGCTCGACTCATTGGACGCGTCGCCGCAACCCGCGCTGGTCGCACCAATAAGTCGAGTCTGACCCCACTTATTGCCCACCTGTCGGCGCGACGCCGTTTCCCGGCTCCGCAAAGTCGAGCGTGACCTCAATGGTGTGCCCATGAGCTATCAGGTACTGGCCCGCAAATGGCGTCCGCGCCGATTCGACGAGCTGGTCGGTCAGAACCACGTCGTCACCGCACTTGCGAACGCGCTGACGCAAGGCCGCCTGCATCACGCCTATCTCCTGACCGGCACGCGCGGCGTCGGCAAGACGACCGTCGCCCGAATTCTCGCCAAGAGCCTCAATTGCGAGCGCGGCGTTTCGGCCACGCCGTGTGGTGCGTGCAACGCGTGTCGCGATATCGACGCCGGCCGCTTCGTCGACCTCCTCGAGCTCGACGCGGCGTCGAACACGGGCGTCGACAACATGCGCGAAATCCTCGACAACGCGCGGTATGCCCCGACGATCGGGCGCTACAAGGTCTACCTGATCGACGAAGTGCACATGCTGTCGAAGGGCGCGTTCAATTCGATGCTGAAGACGCTCGAAGAGCCGCCCGAGCACGTCAAGTTCGTCCTGGCGACGACCGATCCACAGAAGATACCGGTTACGGTCCTGTCGCGGTGCCTGCAATTCAACCTGACGCCGTTGCCGCGCGCGGCGATCGCCGAGCGGCTTGCCCACATCCTCGCGGCCGAAACGATCGAACACGACGCGTCGGCGCTGCCTCTGCTCGCGGCCGCGGCCCAGGGCTCGCTGCGCGACGCGCTGTCGTTGCTCGATCAGGCGATCGCCTACGGCGGTGGCGAAGTACGCGAGCCGGGCGTGCGCGCGATGCTCGGCGTCGTCGATCGCGACTATCTTTACCGGATCGTTGACGCACTCGCCGCCAACGACGGGACGGCGCTGCTCGCGGAGTCTGATGCAATCGCCGCGTCCGGTCAGAATTTCGCATCGGCGCTGGACGAACTGGCATCGATCTTCTACCGGGTGGCCGTCCTGCAGGCGGTGCCGGACGCCCCCGCCGCCGACGACGCCGAACGCATTGCGGCTTACGCGACGCGTTTCACCGCCGAAGCGGTCCAGCTCGCCTACCAGATCTGCACGCAGGGTCGCGCCGACCTTGCGCTTGCGCCCGACGAGGCCACCGGATTCGCGATGACGCTGCTGCGCTTGCTCGCCTTCGAGCCGGCAGCCTCGATTCCGCAGGAAACCGCCGGCCATGCGCCGCACAAGCCGTCGCGCAACGACGCGCGATCGCCGGCATCTACGGTCGCCAAGCCTGCGCGCGCCGCGGACGACGCGGTCATGGTCACGGCGCCACGCGAGCTTCCCCGTGTGGCCCCGATTGCGCTCGCGGAACCCGGCGGAACAGCCGCGGCGGCGATGACCGAGGACGCTTCGCAGCGGCTGCGGCTTGCGTTGCCGGCAACGACGGCGGACTGGCCGGCTTTTGTGGCGACGCTGAAACTGACCGGCATGGCTGCGCAACTCGCTGCGCAGTCGGAACTGAAATCGATCACGGGCAACGCGCTGTCGCTCGCGATCCCGGCATCGCACAAGCATCTCGCCGACAAGACGTACGCCGACAAGCTCAAGGCGGTGCTCGACGCCGCCACCGGTCGCAAGCTGCTGCTCGCGTTCGAGATCGGCGAGGGCAACGAAGCGTCGCTCGCCGCGGTCGAACGGCGTCAGCGCGAACGGGCAAGGTCGGAGGGCGAGAAGGCCTTTCGCAACGAGCCGTTCGT
>DASSEA010000312.1:0-2871 GCA_035696805.1 Casimicrobiaceae bacterium | reverse complement strand
GACACGGTATTCATCAACGCCACGGCGGTCGGCAATCGCGTCGCCGAGTTCGCGAATGCCGGTCGTCCCGTCGTCCTCGGGACGTTCTACGATCAGGACCGCCTCGACGCGGTGGGCGGCGTGACGACTCCGCACGGCTGGGGCGCGCTCGAGACGATCGATCCCAACACGACCGACGGCGTCGGCACTGCGTATGCCGTGCGCACGCTGGCAGCTTCGAGCATCGTCACGCATCCGCTGACGCAGGGCGTGACGACGCTGTCCGCGCTGCGCGGCAACCCCGGACCTTACGCCGGCGGCAACCAGGCGAAATCCGGAACGATCGTCGTCGCGTCATGGACGCAACCCAATGCCCGCGGCCAGCCGGACCCGGCCATCGCCTACCGGATCACGCGCCAGGCGTGCGTGATCCACGTCGGGATCGCACCCCAGTACGGTGCGCTCGCGACGTTCAGCACGTACGGCACGGACTTCGGCGGCGACTTCTACCGGGTGTGGGCGAACGCGTTTGCGTTCGGCGCGGGGCGCTGCGTCGTCGGCATCATCCCGGGCGACTTCGGCCAGATCGGCAAGGGGTTCGCGAATCGCGCCGAACTCGATGCGTGGCGCGCGGGCTTTTCGTTCGCGATCATCCTCGACGGGGGGTTCCTGCAGAGCGGTTTCGGCCCGGCGCTCAGGCTCACGACACGCGCCGACGGTCGCATCGTCGTCGCCGGATAGCCGGTGCGCTTCGACGTTCTCGCCCGCGCCGGCAACGCGCGGCGCGGGCGCCTCACGCTTGCGCATGGCGCCGTCGAAACGCCGGTCTTCATGCCGGTCGGCACGTATGGCGCAGTCAAGGCGATGTCGCCCGCCGATCTGCACGACGTCGGCGCGCAGATCATTCTCGGCAACACGTTCCATCTATGGCTGCGGCCGGGAACCGACGTCATCGCCGCGCACAAGGGACTCCACGGGTTCTCCGGCTGGTCGAAGCCCATCCTGACCGACTCGGGCGGCTTCCAGGTATGGAGCCTTGGCGAATTGCGCACGGTGCGCGAGGATGGCGTTGCGTTCGCATCGCCCGTCAATGGCGATCGGCTGTTGCTCACGCCGGAGCGATCGATGGAGATCCAGCGCACGCTCGGTTCGGACGTCGTCATGGTCTTCGACGAATGCACGGGCTACCCGTCGACGCGCGACGCGACCGCCGACTCGCTCGCGCTTTCGCTGCGCTGGGCGGCGCGCTCCAAGGCGGCTCACGCAGGCAACGCCAGCGCGCTGTTCGGCATCGTCCAGGGCGGCATGTTCGAAGACCTGCGCGACCGCTCGCTCGACGGCCTGACGGCTATCGGTTTCGAGGGCTACGCGATCGGCGGCCTGTCGGTGGGGGAGCCCAAGGAAGAGATGTTGCGAGTGCTCACGTACACGGCACCGCGGTTGCCCGACGAGCGCCCGCGTTACCTGATGGGCGTGGGAACGCCTGAGGATCTCGTTGCCGGCGTTCGGGCAGGGATCGACATGTTCGACTGCGTGCTGCCGACACGCAACGCGCGCAACGGCTGGCTGTTCACGCGGTTGGGCGACATCCGCATTCGCAACGCACGGTATCGCACCGATACCGCGCCGCTCGACGCGACCTGCGGCTGCTACACGTGCCGGAACTTCTCCCGCAGCTACCTGCAGCATCTGCAGCGGATCAACGAGATCCTCGGCGCACGCCTCGCCACGATCCATAACCTGTACTACTACCTGACGCTGATGGCCGAGCTGCGCGACGCGATCGACTCCGGGACGCTCGACGCCTACGCGTTGCGCTTCGCGTCGGAGCGTCGCAGCATGCTAGAATAATTGGTTGAATTGACTCGACTTTGGGGTCAGAGCAATAAGTCGTGCATGCCTTGCCACGGGTCGTCGAGGTGGGCGCGCGCGACTCATGGCTCTGACCCCAAAGTCCGTCGGTTCCCCGATCCCTACCGGAGTGTCCTTCGTGTTGATCTCATCCGCTTACGCGCAGGCCACCGGCGGCGCCGCCCAGGGCGACACGCTCCTCACGTTCCTGCCGATGATCGCGATCTTCGTGGTCTTCTATTTCCTGCTGATACGGCCGCAGCAGAAAAAGCAGAAGGAATCGCGCGCGATGCTCGAAGCGCTCGAGAAGGGCAACGAGGTCGTCACCGCCGGCGGAATCCTCGGCCGGATCGTCAAGATCGACGAGCAATACGTCACCGTCGAAATCGCGCCGAATACGCAGATGGTCGTGCAGCGCGCGGCAATTTCGCAACTGCTGCCGAAGGGAACGCTGAAGGCGCTGTAGCGACGAAGCGATAGTCGCCCGCCCGTCCCTTCCGCGCCACTGCCGAAAATGAACCGTTACCCCCCCTGGAAATTCATCCTGATCGGCATCGCGCTGGCCTTCGGGCTGCTGTACACGCTGCCGAATTTCTTCCCGGAAGTGCCCGCCGTGCAGGTCTCGTCGTCGAAGGCGTCGGTCAAGATCGACAATGCCTTGCTCGGCACGGTCGAGGACGCGCTCAAGACCGCCAACATCGCGTATCGCGGCGCCGAACTCGACGCGGTCGGCATCAAGGTCCGCTTCGGCGATACCGACACGCAATTGAAGGCGAAGGACGTGCTGCAGGCGAAGCTCGGCGACACCTACATCGTCGCGCTGAACCTGCTGTCGTCGTCGCCGCATTGGCTCGCGCGCGTCGGCGCGCTACCGATGTACCTGGGCCTCGACCTGCGCGGCGGCGTGCACTTCCTGCTTCAGGTCGACATGAAGGGCGCGCTCGACAAGGCGGCGGATCGCTACACGACCGACATCCGCTCGCTGATGCGCGAGAAGAAGGTCGCCTACTCGGGCGTCGGCCGCGAGGGATCGAACGTCGT
>DASSEA010000311.1:0-2604 GCA_035696805.1 Casimicrobiaceae bacterium | reverse complement strand
CACGCCGCTGCAGATCGACCTGACCAATCGCGACGAGATGGCCGGCGTGTCGGCGTGGCTCGAGCGTTGAGGTTGCGCACGATGGTGCGATGGGCAGCGTAGGCAGTCGCGGCGCGGGAACGAGCGGCATCGGCATGACGTCCGACCGCACGCGTGCGCGCATGGTCGAGCGGCTGCGCGCCGAAGGCATCCGCGACGAGGTCGTGCTGTCCGCGATGAACGCCGTGCCGCGCCACATCTTTGTCGACGAAGCGCTCGCGATCCGCGCCTACGACGACTCGCCGCTGCCGATTGGTCACGGACAGACGATTTCGCAGCCCTGGGTCGTCGCGCGCATGACGGAACTGGCGCGCAACGGGCGCACGCTCGACAGCGTCCTCGAGATCGGCACCGGCTGCGGTTACCAGACGGCGGTGCTCGCGCGGCTTGCGAACACCGTATACACGGTCGAACGGATCGCCGCGCTCGTCAACAAGGCGCGGCGCCATATCCAGTCGCTGAAAATCCGCAACGTCCGCCTTGCGCACGGAGACGGGAGCGCCGACCTCGGCGAAGCGATCAGCGTCGACGCGATCATCGTATCGGCTGCCGCGACGCACGTACCGACGCCGCTGCTGCGTCACCTGAAGCCGGCCGGGCGCATGGTGCTTCCGCTGTCGAGCAGCGGGGAAGGCGAGCGCGGCGTGCAGCGGCTCACCGTCATCGAAGCCGCGTCCACCGGAATGCGGGAGCAGACGTTCGATACGGTACGATTCGTGCCGCTTTTGCCGGGGCTCGGCTGAACTTCCGCGCCACGCGCCAGTCGTTGCATCGATGCGCTTTCACACCTGCCGCTCGCCATCGTGTCGCCGTTGCGCCTGACCGCCGCGCTCGTCGCGACGATGCTCGTCGTCTCGGGTTGCGCTACGCGGCGTCCGGCGCCGGTCGAAGACCGCGCGCTCGAACGTACGGCGCCTCCCTCGGAAGACGTCGCGACACCCCTGACACCCGCGCCGCCCGGGACGGCGCAACCGCCGCCGGTCCTGACCTACACGGTCAAGCGCGGCGATACCCTCCACCAGATCGCACTCGACACCGGGCTCGACTATCGCGAGCTCGCCGCGTGGAACAACATCGAGAACGTCAACGTGATTCGCGTCGGACAGGTGCTGCGCCTGTCCGCGCCGGGCGAGGCGCTGGCCGTGACGCCGGATGCGCCTGTCGGCGTGACGACGGCGCCGCTGCGCGCATCGCCGCCCGTCGTCGAAGCGAAGCCTGGGACGGGCGCCGCGGTACCGCTTGCCGCGGGGCCTGTCGTCGCGCCACCGCATGCCGCGGCCGCGCTCGGCGGCAATCTGAAGACGTCGCCGCGGGCCGTCAAGGAACCGTATTCGGATCATGCGGTGCGTGAGCTGACGCTCGCTGCGAGCGCCGGGCCGGCGCCGCCTGATGCGCTCGCGATGACGACACCGCCGGGACCCCGCGTCGAACCCAGGTCCGAGCCCAGATCCGCACCGAAATCCGAGCCACGTACGGCGACTCCGCCGCCCGCGCCGTCGGCGAACGCCCCGGCGAGCGCGGGCGACGGCGACCAGCTCGATTGGGCGTGGCCGACCAAGGGTCGCATCATCGCGGGCTTTTCCGACACCGCTAATCTGAAGGGCATCGACATCGCGGGGACGGCGGGACAGGCCGTGCATGCGAGCGCACCCGGACGCGTCGTTTACGCGGGCAACGGCCTGCGGGGCTACGGCAAGCTGATCATCATCAAGCACAACGCGACGTACCTGTCCGCGTACGCCCACAACCGCGAAATCCTCGTCAAGGAAGGCCAGCAGGTGACGCGCGGCCAGAAGATTGCCGAAATGGGCAACACCGACGCCGATCAGGTGAAGCTGCATTTCGAAATCCGGCGGCAGGGGCGGCCGATGGACCCGGCCAGGTACCTGCCTCCCGCGTAAGCGCGGCCTACAGCGCGCGAAGTTTGGCGGGCGCCGGCAGCACCTCGATCGCGCGCTCGAGCGTGGCGATCAGCGCCACGCGTTCCGCGTCGCGCCGATTGCCCTCGCCGTAGCGAAGCGTTGCGAATGCATCACCGATCGCCCGGAACGCGATCGCGAACTGCGGCCAGCGAAGCGCCGCGCGTTCGGCAAACGCGAGCGGACCCTCGTAGGTGAAGCGCGGCAGCCCCGCACGCGCAAGCCGTCGGCACACGTCGTTCCACAACACCAATGCGCGCTCCTGCCGCTTGCGCCGCGCTGCGAACCACGCGAGCACGCCGCCTGCCCAGGCGAGCAACGCGGCTGAAACCGCGACGGCGATCTGCCAGGGCGAGAATTCGTCGAGCTTCCAGTCGCGCCACAACGCGCGCTGCCGATCGCGGTTGAACTGGATGACGTTGCGGCTCCACTGGTGGTTGATGGCATCGAGCGTGAGTTGCAGGCTTTTCAGCCAGCTTCCGTCCTGGCGCGCGAAGAGCGGCACCGGCTCGTTCGCGGCTACCGAGCCGAACAGCCCGCGCTCGACGCGCGACGGCGCAACCGCCGCGGTCGGGTCGAAGCGCTGCCACTGGCCGTCGATGATCGCCTCCGCCCACGCGTGCGCATCCGATTGGCGGACGATCAT
>DASSEA010000310.1:0-4108 GCA_035696805.1 Casimicrobiaceae bacterium | reverse complement strand
AACGACAGCTCGAGGCGCTGCGGCAGAAGAAGCAGCAGCTCGAAGCGGTCGGGAAATAGGTTCTACGGCGTGCGGTTGGCGAGCGCGTCGACGCGCGCTTCGAGCGCATCGACACGCAACGCAACCAGCGTGGTCTCGTCGACCAGCGTGCGGAAATCGGCCGGGTGCGCGAGCACCTGCGCCTCGTCGCGCGCGTAGCTGCCGACGTTCTCCGCCACGCGCGCCGCCGCGTACTCGGGGACCTGCAGCATCCGCCGGCCGGCGTCCGCGACGCGCTGGCCCACGATCGGCCCGAGTGCCTGGGCACAGAGCTTCTCCACGAACCAGGGAAGCGTCTGCGCGAGATCCTTCAGCGTGCCGCCGAGTTCGACGTCGCCTTCCTCCGTGACGAACTCGTTCCAGCGGCGGGGATCGGCGAGGAACGCCGGTGCATCGAAGGGCGACAGCGAGAGCACGAGGTCGGGCGTGGCGCCGGGGAGCGGCGCACTTTCGAACGCGCCGTGGGCGTCGATGCGAAAGCCCGAGGTCAGCGGGCCCATTCGCAGCATGAACGCCCGACCCGCGTGTGCGGCGAGCCGCTCGCGCGCCCAGGGCTCGTCGTTCAGTACCCGATTGACGGCGAGTTCCGTCAGCGCCACGGGATCGACCGACGCGTCAATCGTGCAAGCGTCAGGCGATCGCGCGGGCGTCGCTTTGCTGAATGCCCGCGAGCAGCCAGCCGGACGATCCGTCGACCGGTTTCACGAGGTGCCAGACCTCCTCGAACGGCTGGGCATCGCGTGCGCCGTCTTCGCGCAGCAAGCCGTGGAACCGAACGCTCGCGACGTAACGATCGGATTCCTGGACCACCTCGACGATCTCGGCGTCCAGCGACGCGACGTCGGTCGGCTGGTGTGCGCCACGCGAGGCGAGGTCACGCGCGATCTCGGCGTGCATGTCGGGTGTCGTGACGTCGGCCAGCATTGCGCTGTCGCCGCGATCGTAGGCAGCCTGGAGCCGGCGGAATTGCTGCGTCGCCTGCGCGAGGAACGGCGCCGGATCGAATCCCGGCGGATAGCGGCCGGCGGGCGTCGCGGACGCGGACCCCCACGACGGCGCGATCGCCGGTTCACGCGCCGACTCGTACGGTGCGCGCGACATGCCACCGCCCGCGCCAGCATATTGCGGCGTGGGTTGCGCGCGCCGCGCGAGGAACAGGCGCACGAGCGCGATCGCGCCGATCGCCAGCAGCCCGATGAGGAGCAGGCTGCCGAGTCCTTCAGACAGGCCGAGATGCGAGAACAGCGCGGCGAGGCCCAGTCCGGCGGCGAGGCCGGCGATCGGTCCGAGCCAGCGCGAGCCCCGCGATGCGGCCCCCGCGGCCGCCGGAGCAGCGGCCGCAGCGGCGGGACTTGCCGTCGTTGCGCCCGGCTTCGCGGGCAGCACGGGGTTGGCGGCGGGGCCGTTGAAGCTGTTGCTGGTGGAGGGCGCCGTGCGCGCGGCAGGCGGCGTGATACTGCGCTGCATGCCGAAGCTGCGGCCGCCGCCGATCCGGGCCGCGTCGGCGAAATCGGCGTGGACCATCGCGAATGAAGCGAGACCGGCGAGGGCGAGAACGAGCAGACGGTTCACTGACGTACCTCCATGGCTGACGCCGGTCTTTCGTGACCGGCTGGGTGCTATATGCGGCCTTGCGGCGCTGCCGTCAACCGGCATCGCGCCCCGGACTAGCAGACGCGGCCGGTGTGCAGCGCCACGACGCCTGCGACCAGGTTGTAGTAATCGACGCGATCGAAGCCCGATCGTTCCATCAGCGCCTTCAGCGTTTCCTGGTCGGGATGCACGCGAATCGATTCGGCGAGGTAGCGATAGCTGGCCGCGTCGTTGGCGACGAGCCGTCCGAGCGCCGGCAGGACGTTGAAGCTGTACCAGTCGTAGAACGGCGCGAGCGGCCCGGAAACGCGCGAGAATTCGAGCACCATCGCGATGCCGGCCGGCTTCAGCACGCGCGCCATTTCGGCGAGCGCCCGCGCCTGGTGCGTGACGTTGCGGAGGCCGAAGCCGATCGACACGCAGTCGAAGCTGCGCGGTGCGAACGGCAGCGCTTCGGCATTGCACTGGACGGTCGGCAGCACGACGCCGCGGTCGACGAGCTTGTCGCGACCTGCGGCGAGCATCGCGCCGTTGATGTCGGTATGCACGACCATGCCGGTGCGGCCGACGCGCCGCGCGAAGCGCGCCGCGAGGTCGCCGGTGCCGCCGGCGAGATCGAGCACGCGCGCGCCTTCGCGAACGCCGGAGAGTTCGACCGTGAAGCGCTTCCAGCCGCGGTGCAGGCCCGCCGACATCAGGTCGTTCATCAGGTCGTAGCGGCGCGCGACCGAATCGAACACGCCGCGCACGCGCCGCGACTTCTCGTCGGGCGTGACGCGCTCGTAGCCGAAGTAGGTCGGCTCGGTCATTCAGGCGTCACGGCTTGCGCCCGCCGCGGCGAGGCGCGCGAGGTAGTCGCGCCACAGCGCGTCCTGCCGCTCGCCGAGTTCGTAGAGGTATTCCCACGAGTAGATGCCGGTCGAGTGGCCGTCGGAGAACGTCGGCCGCAGCGCGTAGTGACCGACCGGCTCGACGCTCTGGATCGTGACGTCGCGCTTGCCCGGCTGCAGCACTTCCTGCCCGGGACCGTGACCGCGCACTTCGGCGGACGGCGAATGGACGCGCAGGAATTCGTACGGCAGGCGGAAATGCCGGCCGTTCGGAAACACGAGTTCGAGCACGCGCGAAGCCTGGTGCAGCTTCACGTCGGTGGGGATCAGGGCGTTCATGGGGACGGCCCGATTATCCGCCACCCGCCGACGACTTTGGGGTCAGAGCAATAAGTCGACTTTTTGCTCTGACCCCAAAGTCAGTGCTACTGATTCGGTTCGGGAACGATGTCCAGGTTGCCGATGCCGGAGAACATGTTGCGGTTCTTCGCTTCCTTGCCCTTGAGCTTGATGTCGAGGCGCAGGTCGTTCAGCGAATCGGCATTGCGTAGCGCGTCTTCGTAGGTGATGAGCCCGGCTTCGTACAGATCGAACAGCGACTGGTCGAACGTCTGCATGCCGAGTTCGCGCGAGCGCTTCATCAGGTCCTTGATCTCGCCGACGCTGCCCTTGAAGATCAGGTCGGACACGAGCGGCGAGTTCAGCATCACCTCGACGGCCGGCACACGGCCCTTGCCGTCGCGCCGCGGAATCAGTCGCTGCGCGACGAACGCCCGCACGTTGAGCGACAGGTCCATCAGAAGCTGCGCGCGCCGCTCCTCGGGGAAGAAATTGATGATGCGATCGAGCGCCTGGTTCGTGCTGTTCGCGTGCAGCGTCGCGAGGCACAGGTGACCGGTCTCCGCGAACGCCACCGCGTAATCCATCGTATGCCGGTCCCGTATTTCGCCGATCAGGATCACGTCCGGCGCCGCGCGCAACGAATTCTTGAGCGCGATCTCCCAGTTGTCGGTGTCGACGCCGACCTCGCGCTGCGTGACGATGCAGTTCTTGTGCTCGTGCACGAACTCGATCGGATCCTCGATCGTGATGATGTGGCCGTAGCTGTTGTCGTTGCGGTAACCGAGCAGCGACGCCATGGACGTCGACTTGCCGGCGCCGGTCGCGCCGATGAACAGCATGATGCCGCGCTTCGACATGATGACGTCGCGAAGAACCGGCGGCAGCCCGAGGTCCTCGAACTTGGGGATGTTGGTGACGATCGTGCGGAGCACCATGCCGACGCGTCCCTGCTGGACGAACGCGTTGACGCGGAAGCGGCCGAGGCCCGGCGGGCTGATCGCGAAGTTGCATTCCTTCGACGACTCGAACTCCGCCGCCTGCTTGTCGTTCATCACGCTGCGCACGAGCTCGATCGTATGCTGCGGCGACATCGCCGTCTTCGACACCGGCGTGATCTTGCCGTCGACCTTGATCGCGGGCGGGAACGCCGCGGTGATGAAAAGGTCGGAGCCCTTCTCCTTGACCAGCAGCTGCAAGAGCTCGTGGATGAAGCGTGTCGCCTGCTCTCGTTCCATTCCGTATCTCCCGTCCGCCGCGGCCTGCGCTTCAGGCGGCGCCGAACGTTTCCTTGCTCACCGCGCGCA
>DASSEA010000309.1:0-2149 GCA_035696805.1 Casimicrobiaceae bacterium | reverse complement strand
CGACATGGACGTCGTGCCGGCCGGTTCCGGTGAGGTGCGCCGCGATCAGGTGGGGCGCACCGGACTCCGCGTGCCGCACGACGAACATGTCTGCATTCATCGCGCACAGGTTGTCGACGGTGTCGAGCAGCGTCTCGCCCTTTGCCGTCGACGACACGCCGATGTTGAGGTTGATCACATCGGCAGACAGGCGCTTCGCGGCGATCTCGAACGTCGTGCGCGTGCGCGTCGAGTTCTCGAAGAACAGGTTGAACATCGCCTTGCCGCGAAGAAGCGGCACCTTCTTCACCTCGCGCTCGGCGATGGACACGAAAGGCTCGGCCGTGTCGAGGATGTGCGTGATCACCGCGGCCGGCAATCCCTCCAGCGTCAAGAGATGCGTGAGCTCGCCGTTGCGGTTGAGCTGCGGATTGCGCGTCATCCGGGCCCCGCGATCATCGCGCGACCCGCGGCTCGGCGCGCTCGCGACGGCGCGCCGGCTCGACGCCGAGCGACAGCGTGCCTTCGGAATCACGCGACAGGACGATCGAACGATCGCGGGCCACGGCAAGGCGTGCGCCGGTGTACGTCGCCTCGATCGGCAATTCGCGTCCGCCGCGATCGACGAGCACCGCGAGCTCGATGCGCTCGGGGCGGCCGAAGTCGAACAGCTCGTTGATCGCCGCGCGCACGCTGCGCCCGGTGTACAGCACGTCGTCGACGAGCACGATCGCCGCACCCGACACATCGAACGGCAGCGACGTGCGCTTCACGTTCGGCTTCAACCCGGACACCGCGTAGTCGTCGCGGTAGTACGACACGTCGATGAAGCCGAGCGGGTGCGCGCCCGGCAGCGCGGCCGCGAGCCGCTCGGCGAGCCACGCGCCGCCCGAGTAGATGCCGACGAGCGCGGCATTGTGGGCAACCGCGCCTTGCATGCGCAGGACGAGCGCCGCGAGCGCCGCCTCGGCGTCGGGGAGCGCGTCGTCAGGCGTCATGGCGCCCGTCGAACCAGGCCTGCAGGATGATCTGCGCTGCGACGCGATCGCGCAGCGGCCGGTGCGCGCGGCCTCCGTGGCCCGCCGCGGCCAGCGCGTCGCGCGCGATCGCGCTCGTATGGCGCTCGTCCTCGAGGGCCACCGGAAGCGCGAAGCGATCGGCAAGCTCGTGCGCGAATTCGCGTGCGCGCGCCGTCATCGCATGCGGGGTTGCATCGGCGTGCACGGGCAACCCGACGACGAGCCGCTGCGGGCGCCATTCGTCGAGCAGCGCGCGGATGGCGGTCCAGCGTGCGGCGGGGTCGGCCGCGGCGATCGTCGCAAGCGGATGGGCGACGCGCATCAGCGTGTTGCCCACGGCGACGCCGATCCGGCGCGTGCCGAAATCGAACGCGAGCACCGTCGCGTCCGCTTCCCTGCGCATTGACGGCTCACCCGTGACCGGCGGTGTCGGAAAGCCGCGAGATGTCGATGCCGAGCAGGCGCACCGCGGCAGGCAGCCGGCGCTCGGCCGGCAGGTCGAACAGCACGTCGGCATCGGCCTCGACCGTGAGCCACGCGTTCTGCGCGAGCTCCTGCTCGAGCTGCCCCGCCTGCCATCCGGCGTAGCCGAGCGACACGAACATGTCCTTCGGTCCTTCTCCCCGGCCGGCGGCCTCGAGCACGTCCTTGGACGTCGTGAGGCCGACCTCGTCTTGGATATTCAGCGTCGACTGCCAGTTGCCGATCGGCCGATGCAGGACGAACCCGCGATCGAGCTGCACCGGACCGCCGAAATGAACGGGCGCTTCGCACAGCGCGCGATCGGCGAGCGGAATCTCGATCTGCTCGAACAACGCGAAAAGTGTGAGCTCGATCGGCTTGTTGACGACGATGCCGAGGGCGCCTTCGGGATTGTGCTCGCAGACGTACGTGAGCGAGTTCGCGAAATGCGGATCCGCCATGGCGGGCATGGCGATCAGGAAGTGGTGTGTGAGATTCACCGATTCGCCCACGGTCGCGATTGTAATGTGCCGCGGCCGGACGCGCCACTGCGCATGGCCGGCGCCCGAGCGCTCCCTCGCTCGCTCACGATGCGATCGCGAGCCGCGGCTCGCGGAAGCGGGCGCGCGCCGCCGCGATGTGCTCCGCGCGATCGATCTCCTGCCAGGCACGGCCCGCGATGTCGAAGG
>DASSEA010000308.1:0-3822 GCA_035696805.1 Casimicrobiaceae bacterium | reverse complement strand
CGCTCAATCCGTACATCGGCTACGCGAACGCGACGCAGGTCGCGCAGGAAGCGCTGGCGACCGGCCGCAGCGTCGCCGAGCTCGTGCTGGAGAAGAAACTGCTGTCGCGCGAGCGGCTCGAGGAAATCCTGCAGCCGGACGTGCTGACGCGGCCGCGGCCCATCCTCGAAGCGCGCGAATGAAAGGGGCGCTGCCATGGGCGTGATGGACGATCACGATCCGGTCGAAACGAAGGAGTGGGTCGAATCGTTGCGCGCCGTCGTTCATTACCAGGGCGTCGAGCGTGCGCGCTACCTGCTATCCCGGCTGCGCGACGAGGCACGCGCCAGCGGCGCGCAGTTGCCGTTCATCGCGACGACGCCGTACGTCAACACGATTCCGCCGGCGCGCGAAGCCCGCTCGCCCGGCGATCGCGACATCGAGCATCGGATCCGCTCGGCCATCCGCTGGAACGCGGTGGCGATCATCCTGCGCGCCAACAAGGAGTCGTCGGAACTCGGCGGCCACATCGCGAGCTTCCAGTCGTCGGCGTTGCTCTACGACATCGGATTCGGCCACTTCTGGCACGCGCCGACCGCCGACCACGGCGGCGATCTCCTCTACATTCAGGGGCACGTCGCGCCGGGCATCTATGCGCGCGCGTTCATCGAAGGACGGCTGACCGAGCAGCAGTTGCTCAGTTATCGGCAGGAGAGCAAGGGGGGCGGCCTGTCGTCGTACCCGCACCCATGGCTGATGCCGGAATTCTGGCAGTTCCCCACGGTATCGATGGGTCTCGGGCCGCTGATGGCGATCTACCAGGCGCGTTTCCTCAGGTATCTCGAGGGACGGAAACTTGCCGACACGAATTCACGCAAGGTGTGGGCGTTCGTCGGCGACGGCGAATGCGACGAGCCGGAAACGCTCGGTGCGATTTCACTCGCCGGCCGCGAGCGCCTCGACAACCTGATCTTCGTCATCAACTGCAACCTGCAGCGGCTCGACGGGCCGGTGCGCGGCAACGGCAAGATCATCCAGGAACTCGAAGCGGTGTTCCGCGGCGCCGGCTGGAACGTCATCAAGGTGATCTGGGGTTCCGGCTGGGATCCGCTGCTCGAACGCGATGCGAGCGGGCGCCTCGTCCAGCGGATGGAGGAATGCGTCGACGGCGAGTATCAGGATTTCAAGAGCAAGAACGGCGCGTACGTGCGCGCGCAATTCTTTGGCAAATACCCGGAGACGCGCGAGCTCGTCGCAGACATGAGCGACGCGGACATCTGGGCGCTGCGCCGCGGCGGTCACGATCCGGTGAAGGTCTACGCCGCGTACGCCGAAGCCGTCGCCCATCGCGACCAGCCGACGGTGATTCTCGCCAAGACCGTCAAGGGTTACGGGATGGGCGAATCGGGCGAGGGCCAGATGATCGCGCACCAGGCGAAGAAGATGACCGAGGACGCGCTGCGCCAGTTTCGCGATCGCTTCGAGATTCCCGTTTCCGACGCGCAACTCGGCGACATGCCGTTCATCGGATTCGCACCGGGCACGCCGGAGCGGCAGTACCTCGACGAGCGGCGCGCGGCGCTTGGCGGCTTCCTCCCGCAACGCAGGCGCCGATCCACGACATTGTCACCGCCGCCGCTGTCGACGTTCGAGCGGCTGCTGCAGGCGAGCGGCGAGCGCGAGATCTCGACGACGATGGCGTTCGTGCAGACGCTCGGGATGCTGTTGCGCGACAAGACGCTCGGCAAGCACATCGTTCCGATCGTGCCGGACGAATCGCGCACGTTCGGGATGGAGGGCATGTTTCGCCAGCTCGGCATCTATTCGGCGGTCGGCCAGCTCTACAAGCCGCAGGATGCCGACCAGCTGATGTATTACCGCGAGGACAAGAAGGGCCAGGTGCTGCAGGAAGGGATCAACGAAGCAGGGGCCATGTGCTCGTGGATCGCCGCGGCGACGTCGTACAGCACGAACGACCTGCCGATGATCCCGTTCTACATCTACTACTCGATGTTCGGCTTCCAGCGCTTCGGCGACTTCGCGTGGGCCGCCGGCGACATGCGCAGCCGCGGCTTCCTGCTCGGTGGCACGGCGGGCCGCACGACATTGAACGGTGAAGGCCTGCAGCACGAGGATGGCCACAGTCACGTGCTGGCATCGACGATTCCGAACTGCATCGCGTACGACCCGACGTTCGCGTACGAAGTCGTCGTCATCCTGCGCGAGGGTATTCGCCGGATGTACGAAGCGCAGGACGACGTGTATTACTACGTCACGCTGATGAACGAGAACTACCGGCATCCGGCGATGCCTGCGGGCGCCGAGGACGGGATCGTTCGCGGCCTGTACTTGCTCGAGGAAGGCGACGCGGGCAAGAAACCACGCGTGCAACTGCTCGGGTCGGGCACGATCCTGCGCGAAGTGATCGCCGCTGCGCGACTGCTCCGCGACGATTACGGCGTGTGCGCAGATGTCTGGAGCGCGACGAGCTTCAACGAACTGCGCCGCGACGGCATCAGCGCCGAACGCTGGAGCCGGCTGCATCCGGATGCGCCGCGCCGCAAGAGCTACGGCGAGACGTGTCTCGAAGCGCGCGAAGGCCCGGTGATCGCGGCGACCGATTACATCCGTGCGTTCGCCGACCAGATCCGCGGCCAGGTGCCGCGCCGCTACGTCGTCCTCGGGACCGACGGCTTCGGCCGCAGCGATTACCGCGCGAAGCTCCGCGACTTTTTCGAGGTCGACCGCCATCACGTCGTGATCGCCGCCTTGAAGGCGCTTGGCGACGACGGCGTGATCGGCACGGACATTCCTGCGAAAGCCATCCGCGACCACGGGATCGATCCGGAGCGCCCCGATCCCTGGACCGTGTGACGAACGGGAGCGACGCATGCAGGTGACGGTTCCGGATATCGGCGATTTCCGCGACGTGCCGGTGATCGAGGTGCGGGTGAAACCCGGTGACCGCGTCGAAGCCGAGGACGCGCTGATCACGCTCGAATCCGACAAGGCGACGATGGACGTGCCGGCGCCGTCGGGCGGCACCGTCAAGGACGTGAAGGTCAAGGTCGGCGACAAGGTGAGCGAGGGCACGCCGATCCTCACGCTCGAGGCTGCGGCCGGTGCGAAGCCGGCGCCGACCGCTGCGCCGAAGACGTCGGTCGCCGCGCCGCCGGCGTCCGCGCAATCGCCCGCAGGCGTTGCGGACGTGCGCGTGCCCGACATCGGCGAGTTCAAGGACGTGCCGGTCATCGAAGTGCTCGTGAAGCCGGGCGACGTCGTCAACGCCGAAGATCCGCTCGTCACGCTGGAGTCCGACAAGGCGACGATGGACGTTCCCGCGCCGCTGTCAGGCACCGTCAGCGAATTGCGCGTCCGCGTCGGCGACAAGTTGTCGGAAGGCAGCGTGATCCTGACGCTCGTGACCGATCCCGCGGCGATCGGCGCACCCGCATCGCCGGCTGCGCCCGAAGCGCAGCGCCGTGAAGGCGCTCCACCGCCCGTCTTGCGAGAGCCCGCGCAAGGCGAAGCGCCGCGCGGACGGGATGACACGGCGCGTGGGAACGGTTCGGCACAGCACCGTGCGGCCGCGTCGGAGGGCGCGCAGTCGAACGCGATCGACGAGACCTCGTTCGCGCTGGCGTACGCCGGGCCCGGCGCGCGCAGGATCGCCCGCGAACTCGGCGTCGATCTCGGACGCGTGCACGGAAGCGGCGACAAGGGACGCATTCTGCGCGAGGACGTCGAGAAGTTTGCACGCGGCGCGCAGGATGTGAGACCGCCACCGGTCGCGGGGGGCGGTGCGGGGGCGGCGCTCGATCTGCTCGCGTGGCCGAACGTCGA
>DASSEA010000307.1:0-5067 GCA_035696805.1 Casimicrobiaceae bacterium | reverse complement strand
GACGCAGGTCTGCGCGTCGGCATTGGCGATCACGAAGCGGCCCTCATCGAACGCGATGACTTCCTGCGTCGACAACGCTTTCAAGTGCGCGGTTGCACGCTGGCGCACGGGCGAATCCGCCTTCGCGCGCCGATTTGCGAGGACCTCCGCGTACCAGTTGCGCGCCTGATCCACATCCTTCGCGACGCCGGTGCCCGTTTCATAGAAGAGGGCGACGTTGTATTGCGCGTCGGGATCGCCCTGCTGCGCGGCTTTTAGATACCAGCGCGCCGCCTCGGCGTGATCGACCGCAGTGCCCAGCCCCTTCTCGTAGAGGACGGCGACGTTGAACTGCGCCGCCGCGTGGCCCTGCTCGGCGAGGGGTAGCCACCACTTCAGGGCCGCCGCGTATTGGCCTTGGTCGTACGCGGCGACGCCGTCGTCATACGGACCCGCGAGCGCGTTTGCGCACAGGAAGAGGAGCCCGAGGACCAGGTGGGCGACGATTTTCGTCATCGCGCAAGATTCCACGCGCAGCGTGACGTTCGCGAACAGCGGATGGGCGACTTCGGGGAAACCCCGAGTCGACCGAGTGTCCCCCGGAAGTCGGGGCTCCGGCTCGCCCCGAAGCGCTGCGGTATCATCGATCGTCCAGATGAATGCGCCAGGCGAACCGGTTGCCGCGAGGCAGGATTCGCGCACGGAAACGTCCCGCCTGCGTGAAATCCCGTACAACTACACGTCGTTTTCCGATCGCGAGATCGTGATCCGGCTGCTGGGCGCGCCGATGTGGGCGCTGCTCGAGGAATTGCGCGGCGAGCGGCGCACCGGCCGCTCCGCGCGCATGCTGTTCGAAGTGCTCGGCGACATCTGGGTCGTCGAGCGCAATCCGTATCTGCAGGACGATCTCCTCGACAATCCGAAGCGGCGCAAGCTGCTCGTCCAGGCGCTGCAGCACCGGCTGCACGAGATCGAAAGGCGCCGCGAGACGAACGCCGCGCTCGACCCCGGCCGCGACGCGAAGGTGGGATCGCTTCTCGACGCCGCGCGCGCTGCTGTCGAGCGTTTTTCGGCGTGGTTTCCCGAAACCGCAGCGTTGCGCAAACGCGTCGTGCGCACGCTCGGACGGCATACGCGGCGGGACAACATCACGTTCGATGGACTGCAGCGCGTATCGCACGTGACGGACGCAACGGACTGGCGCGTCGAATACCCGTTCGTCGTGCTGCATCCCGACACCGAAGACGAAGTGCGCGGGCTCGTGGCCGGCTGCATCGAACTCGGGCTCACGATCATCCCGCGCGGCGGAGGCACCGGCTACACCGGCGGCGCGATTCCCCTCGATCCGCGGTCTGCGGTCATCAATACCGAAAAGCTCGAGCGCCTGTCGGGCGTCGAGCGCATCGTTCTGCCGGGCCGCGGAGAGCCTACGCCGACGATCGATTGCGGTGCGGGTGTGGTCACCAAGCGCGCGATGGACGTCGCCGACGCGAACGGCCTCGTGTTCGCGTGCGATCCGACGTCCGCCGACGCGTCGTGCATCGGTGGCAACGTCGCCGTCAACGCGGGCGGCAAGAAGGCGGTGTTGTGGGGAACGGCGCTCGACAACCTCGTGTCGTGGCGGATGGTCACGCCGGATGCGCAGTGGCTCGAGATTACGCGGCTCGATCACAACGTCGGGAAGATCCACGACGCAGCGGAAGCCACGTTCGAATTGAAGTGGCTCGCCGACGACGGCAAGCGCGTCACGCGCACCGAACGCCTGCAGATCCGAGGCGAGCAATTCCGCAAGGTCGGGCTCGGCAAGGACGTGACCGACAAATTCCTCGCGGGACTGCCCGGCGTGCAGAAGGAGGGCTGCGACGGCATCGTCGTTTCCGCACGGTTCGTCCTGCATCGGATGCCCCCCGCGATCCGCACCGTCTGCCTGGAGTTCTTCGGGCAGGCGCGCGAATCGACGCCCGCCATCGTCGAGGTCAAGCGGTTTCTCGATGCGGCCGCGGACCGCGCCGACGACGCGCGCGTGCATCTCGCGGGCCTCGAGCACCTCGACGCGCGCTACGTGAAAGCCGTCGGATATTCGACCAAGGCGAAGCGTCACGGCTGTCCGAACATGGTGCTGATCGGCGACATCGTCGGCGAGAGCGACGCAGCCGTCGCCAGGGCGGCCTCCGAAGTGATTCGCATCGCCAATTCGCGCGGCGGCGAAGGCTTCGTCGCCGTATCCGCCGAGGCGCGGAAGAAGTTCTGGCTCGACCGTTCGCGAACCGCGGCGATCTCCAGGCACACGAACGCCTTCAAGATCAACGAGGACGTCGTCATTCCGCTCGAGCGCCTCGGCGACTACACCGACGGCATCGAGCGGCTCAATATCGAGATGTCGATCCGCAACAAGCTGAAGCTCGCCGATCGTCTGATCGACTTTCTCGCGAATCCCGATGCCGAGCATCTGTGGCGTCCCGGCAGCGAAGCGCGTCCAACCGACGCCGAACTCGCCGCGGCGCTCGACGACGCGCGGCTGCTCGTCGCCGGCGTTCGCGCGCATTGGCAGCATCTGTACGACGGACTGGACGCGACGTTCCGGGATCTGCAGAGCCACGCGATCGTCGTGTCGTGGAAACGGGAGCTCCGAGCGCCGCTCGAGGAAATCTTCGCCGGTCGCGCATTCGAACCGCTCCTCGCCTGCTGCAACCGCATCCATCGCGACGTGCTTCGAAGCCGCGTGTTCATCGCGCTGCACATGCACGCCGGTGACGGCAACGTGCACACGAACATCCCGGTCAATTCGGACGACTACGGGATGCTGCAGGAGGCGAATGCGGCGGTCGTGCGTGTCATGGCGCTCGCGCGCGCGCTCGGCGGGGTCATTTCGGGTGAGCACGGCATCGGCATCACCAAGCTCGAGTTCCTGACCGACGACGAACTCGCGCCGTTCGCCGACTACAAGCGTCGCATCGACCCGGAGGGGCGCTTCAACCGGGGCAAGCTGATGCGTCAGTCCGCGCCTCGCGCGGACCTCACGAATGCGTATACACCGTCGTTCTCGCTGATCGGCCACGAAAGCCTGATCCTCGAACAGAGCGCGATCGGCGAGATCACCGACGCGATCAAGGATTGCCTGCGCTGCGGCAAGTGCAAAGCGCCCTGCGCGACGCATTCACCCCGCGCCAACCTGCTCTACAGCCCGCGCAACAAGATCCTTGCGACGTCGCTGTTGACCGAGGCGTTTCTCTACGAGGAGCAGACGCGGCGCGGCGTTTCGCTGCGGCATTTCGACGAGTTCGGCGACGTCGCCGACCACTGCACGGTCTGCCACAAATGCCTGAACCCATGCCCGGTCGACATCGATTTCGGCGACGTGTCGATCGCGATGCGCAATCTGCTGCGCCGCGAAGGGCGGAAGAGATTCAATCCCGGCACGGCCGCGTCGATGTTCTTCCTGAATGCGACCGATCCGTCGACGATCAAGGTTGCGAAGGCGCTGATGATCGACGTCGGCTATCGCGCGCAGCGGCTCGCCTACACCGTCGTGGGGAAAGCGGGCCTGGCGCGCGCGCAGACGTCCCGCCCACCGTCGACGACGGGCAAGACGGCGATCAAGGCGCAGGTCATCCATTTCATCAACAAGCCGATGCCCGCGGGCGTTCCGATACGCACGGCGCGCGCGCTGCTCGACGTCGAGGATCCGACGATCATCCCGATCATTCGCGACCCCGCGAAGGTCAATGACGATTCGGATGCGGTGTTCTATTTCCCCGGCTGCGGCTCGGAGCGGCTGTTCTCGCAGGTCGGGCTCGCGACGCAGGCGATGCTCTACCACGTGGGCGCCCAGTGCGTGCTGCCGCCCGGCTATCTGTGCTGCGGCTATCCGCAGACTGCCGCGGGCAATCACGACAAGGGCCAGGAAATCATCACCGACAACCGCGTGCTCTTTCACCGCGTCGCGAACACGCTCAACTACCTCGACATCCGCACGGTGATCGTGTCGTGCGGAACGTGCCTCGATCAGCTGCAGAAGTACGCGTTCGAGAAGATCTTCCCCGGTTGCCGGTTGCTCGACATCCACGAGTACCTGCTGGAGAAGGGGGTGCGGCTCGACGGTGTCGACGGCGTGCGGTACATGTACCACGACCCGTGCCATACGCCGATGAAGGTGCACAAGCCGCGCACCGTCGTCAGTACGCTGATGGGCACGGACGTCCCGCTGAACGACCGCTGCTGCGGCGAATCGGGAACGCTCGCCACCACGCGTCCGGACATCTCGACGCAGGTACGCTTTCGCAAGGAACACGAGATGCGCGCCGGCGCGGCCGCGCTGCGCGCGGATGGGTTCGCCGGGCCGGTCAAGGTGCTGACGTCGTGTCCATCGTGCCTGCAGGGCCTGTCCCGTTTCGACGACGATGCCGATACGCACGCCGATTACATCGTCGTCGAGCTCGCGAAGCGCATCCTCGGCGACCGATGGATGCCGGAGTACGTCGCCAAGGCGAACCGCGGGGGTATCGAACGCGTTCTGGTGTGAATCCGAGTCGGAGAACGGGCAAGCCGGGAGTTCGCGTCCCCGACAGCGCCGGCTGGGTTCTCCAACCCGGATTCGAGCCAGTGCATCCTGCCGCGCCGCCTGCGCCCGCAGGATCATCGCCCTTCGTCAACGACGCGGATTCGCCGCTTGGGAAGCGTTCGCGTGGAACGCGTGAATCCGCATCGTCAACTCGCCGTCGAGCGCCTTGTCCGCGATCAGCGGCGCCGTCGGCGACATCACGTCCGGCCCGGCGTAGACGAGGAGCGGCGCGCCCAGTGCGACCACCACGTAGATCAGCGTCACCCAGCGTCCCGTGCGCAACGATGCGGGCCGGTCGCTCGCGTTGTCGGCGCCCGGGACCGTGCCGTCGGTCGCCGTGTCCAGGTTCGGATTCATCGGTACGATTGCCATGCTCGAAGCATAGATGTGCGGCGTTCGGCATGCAGTCGACAAATCGGCATCCCGAACGCGGAAAATTCGCATACGCTGCCAAACGTGGCGGCCTGATCCGTGCCGACGGCCGTTGGTCGGGTCGGGGCGGGGCGGCGCTTAGCGACGGCCGCCCG
>DASSEA010000306.1:0-3050 GCA_035696805.1 Casimicrobiaceae bacterium | reverse complement strand
TCTGCATCCCGCATGGCGGTGGAGGGCCCGGCGTCGGACCGGTGGCGTGCAAGGCGCATCTCGCGGCGTTTCTCCCGGGCCATCGCTACCTTGCAGGCGATGGAGCGCGCATCGGCCCCGTGACGGCGGCGCCCTACGGATCGGCGTCGATCCTGCCCATTTCGTGGATGTACATCACGCTGATGGGCGCGAGCGGCCTGCGTGCCGCGACCGAAACGGCGATCCTCTCCGCCAACTACGTCGCGAAGCGGCTCGCGCCCCACTACCCGGTGCTCTACAGCGGCCCCGACGGTCTCGTCGCCCACGAGTGCATCCTCGACCTGCGGCCGTTGAAGGCGCTCGCCGGCATCGACGTGGAGGACGTCGCAAAGCGCCTGATCGACTACGGCTTTCACGCGCCGACGATGAGCTTTCCGGTCGCCGGCACACTGATGGTCGAGCCGACCGAAAGCGAGTCGAAGGGCGAACTCGACCGGTTCATCGGCGCGATGATCGCGATTCGCGACGAAGTGCGCGCGATCGAAACCGGCGCGCTCGATCGTACGGACAATCCGCTGAAGCATGCGCCGCACACGGCGGCCCTCGTGTCCGCCGACGACTGGCCGCATCGGTACACGCGTCGCCAGGCGGCGTATCCGGTCGCATCGCTCGCCGATGGCAAGTACTGGTCGCCGGTTGCCCGCGTCGACAACGTCTACGGCGATCGCCATCTGTTCTGCACGTGCGCGCCGGCCGAAGCGACGGACGATGGGTCACCGGCGCCGATCGCCACGCCCGCGTGACGTTGCACCCGATTCGATCGCACGCCGGTCCTAGCCGTCGGTGAGCCGTCGCTGATGCGGGTCCTCGTGCTCGGCGGCGGTGTCGTCGGCGTCACGTCCGCGTGGTATCTCGCGCACGATGGTCACGACGTCACCGTCGTGGACCGCCAGCCGGGCCCGGCGCTCGAAACCTCGTTCGCGAATGGCGGCCAGATTTCGGTTTCGTATGCGGAGCCGTGGGCGAATCCGGGCGCGCCGCTCAAGATCCTGAAGTGGCTCGCGCGGGACGATGCGCCGTTGCTATTCAGGCCTCGCCTCGACTGGCGCCAGTGGCGCTGGGGCGTGCAGTTTCTCGTCGAATGCCTGCCGTCGCGCACGCGCCTCAACACGATCCAGTGCCTGAATCTCGCACTCTATTCGCGAGACTGCCTGCAGGGTTTGCGCGCCGAGACCGGCATCGAGTACGACCAGCTCGAACGCGGCATCCTGCAGTTCTATACGGAGCCCGACGAATTCCAGCGGGGTGTCGAGGCGGCCGGACTGATGCGCGATTTCGGCTGCGACCGCGACGTCAAGACGCCGGACGAGTGCGTCGCCATCGAACCGGCGCTCGCGCAGTGCCGTGACCGTCTCGCCGGCGGCATATTCACCGCAACGGACGAATCGGGCGATGCACAGCGATTCACGACCGCGCTCGCGCGGATGGCCGCGGAACGCGGCGTCGCATTCCAGTGGGACACGGAGATCCAGTCGCTCGCTCCGGCGGGCGATCGGATCGATCACGTACGCGTCGTCCGCGACGGACGCTTCGAGCGGCTCGCTGCCGACGCCTACGTGATGGCGCTCGGCAGCTACAGTCCGTTCCTGCTCGCACCGATTCACGTGCCCGAACGTGTATCCGGCCAAAGGCTACTCGGCGACGATCGACATCGGCGACCATCGCGGGGCACCGACCGTGTCACTGACCGACTTCGCGTGGAAGATCGTGCTGACGCGCCTCGGCCAACGGCTGCGCGTCGCCGGTACGGCCGAGCTGACGGGCTGGGACACGTCACTCAACCCGACGCGTTGCGAAGCGCTGACTGCGCGCACGTTCGACCTGTTCCCCGACGCGGGCGATCGCAGCAGCGTGCGCTACTGGACGGGATTGCGACCCGCGACGCCTTCGAATGCGCCGCTGATCGGCACGACGCGCTACCGCAACCTGTACATCAATACCGGCCACGGCACGCTGGGGTGGACGATGGCGTGCGGTTCGGCTCGCGGCCTCGCCGACGTGGTCGCGCGTCGCAAGCCGGAAGTCGACTTCCGGTTCCTGAGTTGAGTCAGGGCGGGCAGCCTTCGCCGTACGGCCCCATCGAGCACGTTCCCGGCATCGTCGAGCCGGCCATCGTGTCGACGCAGCCGGGCGGAACGCGGCCGATGCGCGTCAGTGCGATCGTGCCCGATCTTCCGGCGTTGCTGCCTGCGGTGAAATTGAACTGCAACGAGGCGCCGGTGCAGCTTGCGAAAGTCACCGTGGCCGAGCCCACGGCCGGCGACGCAGGCGCCGGGTTCGTCGGCTGGTCGAATACGCCACCCGTGGTTTCGTGGAGGGTCAGTGGAACCGTGCGCATGCCGGGGTTGAAGTTGCCGAGCGCCGTGAACCAGCGCTGGCCGGAGACGCCCGCGCCCTGCCCGCCCGGCGCGTACGTGTACCAGGTGAGAAACAACGCCCGCGACTGCGGGTTCACTTCGAACACGAAGCCCTGTCCCGACGTTGCGGCGTCGTACCAGTTGCCCGACAGCGCGAAGTCCGCGTTCGTCGGCGGCGTTCCGCCGGAAACGCACGTGACGTTCATCGTCAGGCGCGTGAGGGGTATCGAGCCGGCGCGCCCGCTGCCGTCGGTGAACGCGTAGTCCAGCGTGGCGTTGTTGCAATCGGTGAACGCGAGCGTTCCCGTCCCGACGGGCATGCCGTTGGTTATCGGTGGAGCGTTGAAATTGCCTCCGACGTTGCGATAGATCGTCACCGGAACGCTGGCCGCCCCGCTTTGCGCATTGCCCGAGAAGGTCAGCCACCGCTGCCGATCGGCGCCGCCGGCCGGCGCGCCTTCGAACGTGAACCACGCGCCCTGGGCGAGCGCCGTGCCGGGCGCGACCGAGTTCGGAAACAATTCGAGCTCGATGCCCTGCCCGTCCGTTGCCGGCTCGAACCACGATCCCGTCAATCCGTGCTGGTCGAGATCGGGCCGCGACGACGCGGTGAGCGTTGCCGTGACGCCCGCGAAATTGCGCGGCGTCGCGGCA
>DASSEA010000305.1:0-2274 GCA_035696805.1 Casimicrobiaceae bacterium | reverse complement strand
CGAGCGCGCCGCCGGCGCCTTCGACGACCCAGCACAACCGGGATTCGGGATTTCCGCCGTCGCTTTCCGAGCTTCGGCGGACAGGCGGGATTCGGGATTCGGAATGAGCGGCGCGGACCTTCAGGTCCGCGGCATCAAGCGGCCCGAGAAGGGACTGCACCGTAATCCGCGTTCCGGCGCGCCGGGCGGCCAGATGCGGCGAGACCGGGCCGGGCAAACGGACGCTGCCGTTGAGCACCTCGTCCTCACGCGCGTGCGCCAGCCGTACGACCTCGCGCGTGTCGTCATCCTGCTCGATGCCTGTCTGAACGGGTTTCCAGTAGCGCAGCGGCGCCTCGCCGCGGTAGCGCAGCATCACGGCCGCCGCGACGACGGTCTTGCCGACGTTCGTATCGGTACCGGTGATGAAGATGCCGCGCATCCGCTTATGCCCGCACGTCTACGCGCGTCAGCGCCGTCGTCAGCGAAGCCACGAATTGTTCCATCAGCTCTGGAGTCAGGTCGGCATTGACGGAAACGCGCAGGCGAGCAGTGCCAGGGGGCACCGTCGGCGGACGGATCGCGCGCACGTCGAACCCATCGCGGTGCAGCATCTCCGCCACCGTGACAGCCGCTTCGTTGTCGCCGATGAACACCGGGACGATGTGTGACGTGCCGGGGCCAATCGAAACGCCGGCGGCGATCAGCAAGCTGCGCAGGCTTGCCGACAGTTCACGAACGCGCTCGCGGCGCTCCGGCTCCTGCTCGACGAGCGTCAGACTTGTGTAGATCGCCGAGGCGAGCGCGGGCGGCGCCGCCGTCGAGAAGATGAACGGACGGGCGCGTTGAATCAGGTATTCAATCGCCCAGGCGGGGCCGGCCACGAAAGCACCAGCCACGCCGAGCGCCTTCCCCGCGGTGCTGATCGACAGCAAGACCTGCTCCGCTACTCCGTGTTCGTCGACCAGACCGCTGCCACGCGAACCGTAGATGCCAACCGCATGCGCTTCGTCAACGATCAACTGCGCGCCGCGGTCGGCGCACAGTTCGGCGTACTCGGCGAGCGGCGCTTCGTCGCCGTCCATGCTGTAAAGCGATTCGACGACAAGAAACAACTCTCCGACGGCCTCATCCGCCGCACCCGCCGCAACGAAGGCACGTCGCACGGCGTCAACGTCGTTGTGCGGCACAATCTCCCGCCGCGCCGATGACAATCGCATCCCGTCGATCAGGCTTGCATGGTTGTGTGCGTCTGACACGATTAGGTCGCCCGCTTCCGCGAACGTCGTCATCACCGCGATGTTGGCGAGGTAGCCGCTCGAGAAATACAGGGCGCGCTCCGTTCCCTTGAACTGCGCGAAGCGGCGTTCAAGGGCGGCGAAGCTGTCGCGTTCGCCGCGCAGCAACCGCGAGCCCGTGCTGCCGGCGCCTTCGCGTTCGACAGCGGCAGCCATCGCCGCGGTGATACGCGGATGATGCGCCAGGCCCAGATAGTCGTTCGAGGACAAGTCGATGCCGGAAGGCGGGCGCAGCGTCCGTCGCAGTCCCTTCTCCTCGAGCGATCGCATCCGCGCATCTACGCGACGCCGGAGCGAGCGCGAAGACTCTGGATGCTCCTCCACGTCAGGACCCGAGGACGGCGACCGTGGACGGCAGCCGATCCGCGTCGCCGATCGAATCGACGCGGACCTGCAGTCGAAGCCCGAGACGTTCAAACAGGGAGCGGTCGACATCCGCCGTCGGATTTGGCGTCGTCAAGAGGCGATCGCCGAGAAACACCGAGTTGGCGCCGGCGAGAAAACAGAGCGCCTGCGCTTCATCGGAGAGCGATAGACGGCCGGCGCTGAGACGCACGTACGACTGCGGCATCAGGATGCGTGCGGTCGCAATCATCCGCACGACATCGAGCGGGTCCTCTGGCGGACGCGACGCCAGCGGCGTGCCCTCGACCGCCACGAGCATATTGATAGGCACGCTTTCGGGGTGCGGATTCAGCGTGGCGAGCTGCTGGAGTAGTCCGATTCGCTGCTGACGGCTCTCCCCCATTCCGAGAATGCCGCCGCAACACACCGTAATACCGGCGGCGCGGACGCGCTCCAGCGTCGCGAGCCGCTCGTCATAGCGACGCGTCGTGATGATCTGCCCGTAAAAGTCGGGCGACGTGTCGAGATTGTGGTTGTACGCCGTGAGTCCCGCGTCGGCAAGCGCGTCGGCCTGCTGCTGGTCGAGCATGCCGAGCGTGCAGCACGCCTCCATGCCGAGAGCGCGGACTCCCCGCACCATCTCGAGCACGCG
>DASSEA010000304.1:0-8626 GCA_035696805.1 Casimicrobiaceae bacterium | reverse complement strand
TTTGTACCGAGCGGGGGCGACCAACGCACGCGACTGCTTCTCCGACAGCAGTAACAACGACTTCGGATCGGGATGATGAATCGTGCACGTAAAGCATTCGCGACCCGCGCGGCGCTCGCCCTTGTAGTTGAAATGCGATCGCTTGGAGCGGACGCTGCACCAGCCGCCGAGCGAACGAACGAGTTCGACGACGTCGGTCGCCAATCTCGAGCTGGTCGTCGTATAACGAACGGTTCCCCATAGCTCGACCCAGCCATCCGTGTCGAGCAGCCCACGCAGTAGATCCAGCCGCTGCTCGCGGGACGCATCGAGATAGGCGGGCGGAATGAATTTTTCGTGACTCCGCAATCCCCACAGCCCCAAGGCTTTGAGCGAAACGGTCAGGCAATTCGCGGTCGTGCCAGAGACGCCTTTCTGATGACCACGGTGACGCTGGACGATGCGCGAATCGACGCCACCTGCATACGCAAGCTCGAGCGTCGCGTCGAGACGCTCAGCAAGCCGCTGGCGCATTGCGTCCGCGGCAGTCGAAAAGCGAGCGGTCGTGCCCGTGAAGTTGCCGTCACCAAGGAGCGCGCCAAGCACCCATGGATCGACCGGCAGTTCGTCGGGATTGCCAAAAACTCCGCTCGCCACGTCAATCCACAGGCGATTGCGATAGCGCGGTCGGGGCAGCATCCGTGCGATCGCGTCAGTCCGCAGGACACGCGGTTCTGGCCATTGACGAAAGTGCACGCGCCACAGATGCTCCGCGCAGCATTCGCAACCACGGCCGTCGGAAAAGCTCACGCGATAGACCTGTCGTTCGCCCTGCGGAAACACGCCGGCGACAAACGATGGGGCACCATCGACCGAGGCAAGCGCGTCACCTACGCGGAGCTGACCCATCGCCTTCCAACCCACCAGCGTCCGCACTCGCGCATCATGCGGCTGAGCTTTTCCCATGCTCGGTCTCCCCGCGACGACGACGAGGTCGCCCGGTTGAAACCCCGACGTCATCTTGTCGAGATCGGCAAAGCCGGTCGGCACGCCCGTGACGTCGGACGGATCGTCGCGGTTGTAGAGCAGTTCGATCCGCTCGACCACGCTCGCGAGCAGCTTGCCGATCAACTGGAAGTTCTGGGAGCCGCGCGAACCCTGCTCCGCGATGTGCAAGACCTTGGCTTCAGCTTCATCCAGCACCATCTTGGCGTTCCGCCCGAGCGGATTGAACGCGGACTCCGCAATCTCCGTGGCCGTTGCTGCGAGCTGGCGCAGGATCGATCGCTCGCGGACGATGTTTGCGTAGTGACGGATGTTCGCTGCCGTCGGCACGTTCTGCGCAAGCGCACCGAGGTACGCCAGGCCACCGACGTAATCGAGCTTCTGCGTCGACGCGAGCGCCTCGGAAACGGTGACGACGTCGGCCGGCTTGCCCTCGGCGATCAGCTGCGTGATATGCCGATAGACGATGCGGTGCGCATCGCTGTAGAAATCGTCCGCGTTGACGACGTCGCCGATCCGATCGGCGGCATCGTTGTCGAGCATCAGCCCGCCGAGCACCGACTGCTCCGCTTCGAGCGAATGCGGCGGCAGCTTGAGCTGGTCGAGCGGAAGATCGTCAGGCACGTGGGAACGCACTGCGTTGGAACGCATGATTTTACCGCGCATGCGCGCGCGACTCGCTACGACCGAAGGGCGATTGTCGACCGCGTTTGCGCCAAGACAAAGGGGCCACTGCCGGCCCCTTCGATCTTCGTTGCGTCATCGCAGGCGCCCGCGCGAGCAGCCTGCACGCCGGTTCGCCGCCGTCAACTGCCGACGGTTTCACCCACGACGTTCACCGTGATGTGAGCCGCGACGTCGGTATGCAACGCGACGGACACCGGATGCTCGCCGACCTGCTTCAGCGGTCCTGAAGGCATTCGCACCATCGCCTTCTCGACCTCGATGCCTTGCGCTTTCAGCGCGTCCACGACGTCGACGTTGGTGACCGATCCGAACAGACGCCCGTCGACGCCGGCCTTTTGCGGAATGCGCAGCGTCGTTCCCTCGAGCTTTTCGGCGACGGCCTGTGCCGATGCGAGCCGCTCGCCGGCCGCCTTCTCGAGATCGGCGCGCCGCGCCTCGATCGCCTGCAGATTCTCGGGCGTCGCGCGCTTCGCCTTGCCGCTCGGAATCAGGAAATTGCGCGCGTAACCGTCCTTCACCTTGACGACATCGCCGAGGTTGCCGACGTTCGCGATCTTTTCGAGGAGGATGACTTGCATGATCCCCTCCGTCAGTGCAGGTCGGTGTACGACAGGAGCGCCAGGAAGCGCGCGCGCTTGATCGCCGTCCCGAGCTGACGCTGATAGCGCGCCTTGGTGCCGGTGATCCGCGCCGGCATGATCTTGCCGTTCTCCTGCACGAAGTCCTTCAGCACGTCGATGTCCTTGTAGTCGATCTGCTTGACGTTCTCCGCAGTGAATCGGCAGAACTTCTTGCGCTTGAACAGGTTGTTGCCGCGCTCGCGGCGCTTGCCGTCCTTCTTGAACTTCCCTTTGCCTTTGCCTCTACCCAGGGGTCGTGGCATGTCGATGTCCTCTCGTGTATGTCAGTTCTGCTCGATGCGTGTCAGGTGCAGCGCGATGCTGGTCCCGGTTCGATAGCGCCGAGCGATGAAGCCTTCACAATGCACCGCAGTCCCTTCGGCAATGCCGGCGAGATCGCGGGCGACGTCGCCGAATGCCACCGCGTGCACTTCGCATTCGACGCGGCGTTCGCCGCCGGCTTCGGTCTGCATCGATCGGTGCACGAGCTCGCAATCGATGGCGGGAACGCCTCCCGGCGTATGCCGCAGATCGCCCCGCTCGGTCAGGATCGCGTCCAGTGCGAACCGGTTGATGGCCGGCACGCGCCGCCGTCAGGCCTGGACAGGCGCCGGTTGTGCCGGGGCTTCCGCCGCGGGCTTCTCGGTGCGTTCGCCCCGATCACCGCGCTCGGCATCGCGCCCGGTCAGCGACCGCGCCTTTTCTTCCTTCATCATTGGTGATGGCGTGGCAACGGCCTCGGTCATCGCGACGATCAGGTGGCGCAGCACCGCGTCATTGAACTTGAACGCATGCTCGAGCTCGCCGAGCGTCTGCGCGCCGCATTCGATGTTCATGAGGACGTAGTGCGCCTTGTGGACTTTCTGAATCGGGTACGCCAACTGGCGTCGTCCCCAATCTTCCAGGCGATGGATGCGGCCGCCGGGGCCTGTCACCATCGTGCGGTACCGCTCGATCATCGCGGGCACCTGCTCGCTCTGGTCGGGGTGCACGATGAAGACGATTTCGTAATGACGCATGAGCAGAGCACTCCTTTCGGTCGGTGGGGGTCGCTCGCTCGCGGAGAATCCGCGCGGCGGGCCCTTCGGCCTCCCCTTCTGCGATTCGGGCGAGGCAAGGAAAGCCCGCAATTATAGCAGGGAAATCAACCCGCTTCGCGCTGCGCCCGCGGCGTTCCGGTCGTGGCCTCAGTCCGCTGCGCGATCGCTCGGCGTGTGCTGCGCGGACATCGTCGCGGCCGCCGCTCGTGCGGCGAGCTGGTCGAGCCGTGCGTCGCGCGTGCGCTTCGACCAGGCCGCCATCTCCCGGACACGCTCGTAGAACTTCGGCAGGTTGCCGTCCGTCTCGTGCAGCAGTTCCCGAAATGCCGGCACCCGATCGGTGTAGATGCCAACCGCCGCGAGCGCCGCATTATTGGGCTGTTGCGCGAACCAGCGGTCGTAACCGCTCAATCCAGGCTCGCCCGCCTTCGCCGTTTCGTACGCCGCCTTCATCGCGGCGATCGTCTCCGCCTTGCGGCGGCGCTTGTCGTCGTCGGACATCGAGCTCGCGTAGAGCTCGTACAGCTTCGCCCGGGTCGAACGAACGAGCTCGCGGAACTTGGCGCGCAACCGATTCGAACGCTCAGCCTGCGTCGCGAGTTGCGGATCGTTGCGCGTGGCGAGCCAGCGTGCGAGCCCTGCCTCCTCGACCGCGGTCGCGAAGGATTCGTTGAACAGGGAGTCGCTCTTCACGTACAGCAACTGGTGCGCGAGCTCGTGAAAGATCAGCCGCGCGATCTCGGTCTCGGGCCAGCGGACGAAGGACGACAGCACCGGATCGTCGAACCAGCCGAGCGTCGAGTACGCCGGCACCCCGCCGACGTACACGTCGTCGCCGATGGATTTGAGCCGGGTCTGCTCGACCTGGGCCTCGTGCTCGCGGAAGTAGCCGCGGTAATTGACGCAACCGGCGATCGGGAAGCACCACTGCCGCGGTGCCATCGACAATTCGGGCGTGGCGAACACATTCCACGTCACGAACGGGCGGCCGAGATCCGTGTAGCGCGTATAGCTGCCGTTGTCCGGGAGCCCGAGTTCGCGGCTCGCGAACGCGCGGATTTCGCGAATCCGCTTCAGCCGTTCGGCGAGCGCGGCATCGCTTTTGTCGATGACGTCCGGTATCGGCTGCGAACGGGAGATCAGATCCCACTGTCCGGCCGCACCCTGCCAGTAGTAGTCGACCGTCTCGAACGTCGCACACGCCGCGACGGTGACGGCGCCGGCGATCGCCGCCACAGCGATGGGCCAGCGCCGGCGACGCCGACGCGGCGCGTCAGTTGCGGACGTGCCGCGGCGCAGCGGACCCTGCGCGTCGGCGCGCATCGAATGCCAATCAGGCGTAGCAGTCATGCTCGGGACAGGTATTCGCGCAAACGGAGCACACCCTCCTCCAGCTTGCGTTGATCGATCGTGTAAGCGAATCGCACATGGCTCCGGGCGCGGTGGATGCCGAAGTCGATGCCGGGCGTGCAAGCAACACCCGCGCCTTCGAGCACGTCGCGGCAAAAACGTTCGCTGTCGTCGCTGAATCGCGAGCAGTCTGCATAAACGAAGAAGCCGCCGGTGGGCATGACCGGCACGCGGAAGCCCATCGTGCGGAGCGCCGGGACGAGGAAGTCACGGCGGGCCTCGAACGCGTGGCGTCGTTCCTCGACGATCGCGGCCGTTTCCGGCGTGAAGCACGCGAGCGCGGCGCGCTGCGACGGCGTGGCGGGCGAGATGTACAGGTTCTGCGCGAGCTTTTCGAGATCGCGCACGTGCCGCTCCGGTGCGACGATCCAGCCGAGCCGCCAGCCCGTCATGTTGAAGTACTTCGAGAAGCTCGAGATGACGAAGGCGTCCTCGATGTCGCGAAGCACGCTGCGCGGCGATTCTCCGTAGGTGAGGCCGAGGTAGATCTCGTCGACAATCAGGCGGCCACCGAGCCGTTCGACGACCTTGGCGATGCGCAGCATTTCATCGTGCTCGACCGTCGTGCCCGTCGGGTTGGACGGCGACGCGATCAGCACCCCGCGCGTCGTCGGCGTCCAGTGCTGTTCGACAAGACCCGCCGTCAGTTGGTAGCGCGTGTCCGGGCCCACCGGAACCCGGGCGGGCTCCCCTTCGAGCAGGCGGATGAACGTGCGGTTGCACGGGTAGCCCGGATCGGCGAGCAGGATGCGCTCGTCCCGGTTCACGATCAGCGCCATCACGAGGAGCAGCGCAGCTGACGACCCGGCGGTCACGATGACGCGTTCGGGTGCGACGCGCACGCCGTAATGCTTGGCGTAATGGTGCGCGATCGCATTTCGCAATTCGGGGAGGCCGAGGGCCGACGTGTAATAGATGTCGCCCGCCGCGATCGCTCTCTGGGCCGCGTCGAGCACCGGCTGCGGCGTCGGGAAGTCGGGCTCTCCGATCTCCATGTGCACGACCGTCCGCCCTGAGGCTTCCAGCGCACGCGCAGCGGTCTGCACTTCCATCACGTGGAAGGGTTCGATGTCCGCGACGCGCGCGGCGAGCGAGCCTCGAATGTCCATCCGAACGTCGTAGTGCGTAAACGGGCGGGAAAGCGCTATCGTAGCGCCATCGTGCGATTCGCCCGTCGCTTCCGGCGCACCCGAGCTCTTGCGATCTGCGTCGCGTTCACGACCGTGATCGGCTGGCCGACCGCGGCGGTCGGCGGCGTATACAAATGCGCACGCGACGACGGCACCGTCATGTACCAGGAAGACCCATGCCCCGTGGGCAGGGAACTGCGGGACTTCGACCGCGATCCGGCGACCGTCTCCGTGGTCCCTTTCACCGTCCCGCCGCCACCGGCGCCCCCTGGGGCTTCGTCGTCCGCCAACACAGCCTCACCGCGCGGCGAGCGCAAATCGACCCATCGGGCGGCCGAGCGCCGGGTCAACGGCAGTGAACGCAAAGGGAATGCGGCCGAGAGGAAGTTTCTGATCCCCGGCATCGGCGAAGGTGAAGTCGTCGCACGCGTGGGTCGTCCGGACATGTCGACCGCCGCCGGGCGCAAGACGGTGCGCTGGACCTATCTGCCGGTGCCCGAAGATCCCGGCACGATCACGACGCTGACGTTCGAACTCGGCCGGCTCGTGCAGGTCGAGCGCAAGGTGATCCGGACACCGTGACCGTCGGCCTTCGCCGTTGAGAGCGCTCCTTCAGCGTGTCGCACAGGCACGCGTGAGTGTGGATGGGGAGAGGATCGCGTCCATCGACGCGGGCTTGCTGGTATTTGCAGCGGTCGGTATCGACGACACGCGCGAAGATCGCGAATGGATTGCGCGAAAAGTGGTCGATCTCCGCATCTTCGACGACCCACAGGGTGTGATGAATCGCTCGCTGATCGATGCGCGCGGGAACGTGCTCGCCGTTTCCCAGTTCACGCTCTTCGCGTCCACGCGCAAAGGCCATCGTCCGTCGTGGTCGCGCGCGGCGCCGCCGGATATCGCAGCGCCGGCATTCGACGATTTCGTGCGGATACTCGAAGCGCATCTTGGCGTACCCATTGCGATCGGCCGCTTCGGCGCGAACATGCAGGTCGCACTGGTAAATGACGGGCCGGTGACGATCTGGCTGGATTCACGTCAGCGAGAATGACTTTGGGGCCAGAGCAATAAGTCGACTTTTTGCTCTGACCCCAAAGTCAAAATGCTCAGCTCACGTCGGTCGCGCGCCGGCGCGGCATTTCGAGTTCGGCAGCGCCAAGACGGCCTTCGTCGAAACTGAAGCGTCCGGGTCCCCATGCGAACAGCACCAGCATGCCGCCGAGGATCGACAGGTTCTTCATGAAGTTGATCTGCTGCATCATCGCCTGATCCGCGGGCTCGTTCCAGAACCCATGGAAGATCGGCGTAATGACGATCAGGAATGCCACCATCACGAGCGCGGCCCAACGCGTCTTCCAGCCGAACGCGATCGCCAGGCCCGCCCCGAGTTCGATCAGTATCGCGATGACCGCCAGCACCTGCGGCATCGGCAGCTCCTGGCTCGCGATGTAGCCGGCGGTGCCTGAAAAGTCGGTGATCTTGCCCCACCCCGAAATGATGAACATCAGGGCGAGTAATACGCGACCTACCAGCGCTGCCCAGTCCTTTTGTGTCGTCGTCATCGTGCGCTCCGAAAGGGTCGAGGCTCGTCGTCAGGCCGTTGCAATCGTTGTCCGCTGCAACAACACATCGGGATTGGCCCCACGGGCCTTTCGACAACGGAATACGCGCATCGATCGCAGGCGCGTTGATCGGGGCGCGTTCGCAGCCGCGCTCATTACAACCGATAGGCCGCCTTGGCGAGGTCGCGCGCGAGCATCGGCGCAAGCTCGTAAGCCTCGTCCTCGCCGAACCGATGTTCGACGACGCAGGTCGCGAGGAAGCGGCACGCAACGCGCCGCCACACGTCATGGCGCGCCGGTATCGACATGAACGCGCGTGTGTCGTCGTTGAAACCGGCGGTGTTCGCAAAGCCCGCGGTTTCGATCGTCTGCTCCAGAAAGCGCAGCATGCCCTGGAAGCTGTCGTGGAACCACCACGGAGGCCCGAGTTTCAGCGCCGGATAGTGGCCTGCGAGCGGCGCGAGCTCGCGCGCATACGTCGTTTCATCGAGCGTGAACAGGATCAGTGTCAGTTCGGGCGCGTTGCCTACGTCGTCGAGCAGCGGCTTTAGCGCATGCACGTAGTCGGTGCGCGTCGGAATGTCGGCTCCCTTGTCGCGCCCGAACTTCCCGAAGACCGTTGGGTTGTGATTGCGGAAGCTGCCCGGATGGATCTGCATGACGAGGCCGTCGTCGACGCTCATCCGCGCCATCTCGGTCAGCAGCTGTGCGCGGAACGACTCCGCCTCGTCGGTGGTGATCGTTCCCTGCAACGCGCGATCGAGAAGCCGCTGGCATTCCGCGCGATCGAGATCGGCCGTGCGCGCCGTCGGGTGCCCGTGATCGGTCGATGTCGCGCCCATCGACTTGAAGAACGCTCGGCGGCTGCGATGTGCAGCGAGATAACCGTTCCATGTCGCCGCATCTTCGCCGGTCAGCGCACCGAATTGCTCGACGTTTGCGGCGAAGCCCTCGAATGTGGGATCGACAACGGAATCGGGGCGGTACGCCGTCACGACGCGTCCCGCCCAGCCGCTGGCCCGAATCTTCGCGTGATGCGCGAGCGGATCGAGCGGCGATTCGGTCGTCGCGATCACTTCGATGTTGAAGCGCTCGAACAGTGCGCGTGGAAGAAACGCGTCGTCGGCGAGGCACGCCCCGATGCGATCGAAGTAGCGATCGGCGCTCTCCGTCGTCAGCCGTTCGTCGATGCC
>DASSEA010000303.1:0-5698 GCA_035696805.1 Casimicrobiaceae bacterium | reverse complement strand
CGCGGCGCGAGGCGACGGTGATTGCACCGCCCGGCACGACGTCCAGTTCCGCAAGATCGTCCGGATTGAGCGACACGACCGGGAACGGCTCGATCGCGTCGAGCGCCCGGCTTCTGCGCGTCATGCTGCCCGTGTGCCAGTGCTCGAGCTGGCGGCCGGTGATCAGCACGAATGGGAATTCGGCGTCGGGCCGTTCCGCGGCCGGAATGATCTGCGCCGGGACGAGCTTAGCGCGACCGCTCGCCGTCGGAAAATCGTCGACGAACACGACGCGCTCGCCCGGATCGCCGACGTTCTCGCACGGATAGGTCACTGCGCTTTCGCGCTCGAGGCGATCCCACGTGATACCGGCGATCGACGGCATCGCCTTGCGCATTTCGTCGAAGACTTCGCGCGGGTGCGTATATGTCCAGTCGAGGCCGAGCTCGCGCGCCATGGCGACGATGATGTCGAAGTCGCGGCGCGCATCGCCGGGCATCGGAAGCGCTTCGCGCCCGAGTTGTACGGTTCGATCGGTGTTCGTGAACGTGCCCGTCTTTTCGGGAAACGCGGAAGCGGGCAGGATCACGTCGGCGAGATAACAGGTCTCGGTCAGGAAGATGTCCTGCACGACGAGCATCTCGAGTTCGGCCAGCGCCTGTCGCGCATGCTCGACGTCCGGATCGGACATCGCCGGGTTCTCGCCCATGATGTACATGCCGCGGATCTGGCCCGCGTGCACCGCGTTCATGATTTCGACGACGGTCAAGCCGGGCGTGGGATCGAGCGTCGTGCCCCACAGTTTCTCGAATGCGGCTCGCACGCCGGCGTCGTCGACGCGCTGGTAGTCCGGAAACACCATCGGAATCAGGCCGACGTCGGACGCCCCCTGCACGTTGTTCTGGCCGCGCAGCGGATGCAGCCCGGTGCCCGGGCGACCGATCTGGCCGGTCATCATCGCGAGCGCGATCAGGCAGCGCGCGTTGTCGGTACCGTGCACGTGCTGCGACACACCCATGCCCCACAGGATCATCGATCCGCGCGACGTGGCGAAGAGCCGTGCGACTTCGCGCAGCGTCTTCGCATCGATCCCGCATACGGGCGCCATCGCCTCGGGGCTGTAGCGCGCGACGTTGTCGCGCAATTCCGCGTAGCCGCTCGTGCGATCGTTGACGAACGATTCGGCGACGAGCCCCTCCTCGACGATCGTGTGCATGATCGCGTTCAGCAGCGCGACATCGCTGTCGGGCTTGAACTGCAGGTAATGCGTCGCGTGCCGAGCGAGTTCGGATCGGCGCGGATCGGCCAGGATCAGTTTCGTGCCGTTCTTCACGGCGTTCTTGATCCACGTGGCCGCGACCGGGTGGTTGGACACGGGATTCGCGCCGATCAGCAACACGACGTCCGCCTGCATGACGTCCATCACGGGATTCGACACGGCACCCGAGCCGATGCCCTCGAGCAATGCCGCGACGCTCGATGCATGACACAGCCGCGTGCAGTGATCGACGTTGTTCGTCCCGAAGCCCGTGCGGACGAGCTTCTGGAACAGATACGCTTCCTCGTTGCTGCCTTTCGCCGATCCGAATCCTGCGAGCGCGTTGGGACCGTGCGTATCGCGTATTCGCGCGAGCGTGCCGCCTGCAAGCGCGAGCGCCTCGTCCCACGTCGCCTCGCGGAATACTGATAGCGGATTCGCCGGATCGACGGTGAAATGGGCGGTCTTGGGAAATCCGGGCTTGCGGATCAACGGTTGGGTCAAGCGCTGCGGGTGACTCACGTAGTCGAAACCGAAGCGCCCCTTGACGCAGAGCCGCTCGTGATTCGCCGGGCCGTCGCGGCCTTCGACGTGCACGATCCGATTGTCGTTGATGTTGTACGTGATCTGGCAGCCGACGCCGCAGTACGGACAGACGGATGCGACCTTGCGATCGATCGGCTGCACGAACGCGTCGTGCGCCGGCGCGAGCGCGCCGGTCGGACACGCCTGTACGCATTCACCGCACGCCACGCACGTGGATGCGCCCATCGGGTCGTCGAGGTCGAACACGATCTTCGAGTGCGCGGCGCGAAACGCGTACCCGATCACGTCGTTGACCTGCTCCTCGCGACACGCGCGCACGCAGCGCGTGCACTGGATGCAGGCGTCGAGATTGACGGCCATCGCCGGGTGCGACAGGTCGGACGCCGGCTGCACGCGCCGCGCAAAACGCGGCTTGCCGATGCCGAGCTCGCGTTGCCAGAAGTCGAGTTCGGACGCCGTCTTGTAGCTGCGCTCGGGCATGTCCGAGGCGAGCAGCTCGACGATCATCTTCTGCGAATGCACGGCGCGCGCGCTCGTGCTCGACACGTCCATGCCGGCGGTAGGCTGGCGACAGCACGACGGCGCCAGCACGCGCTCGCCCTTGATCTCGACCATGCACGCGCGGCAGTTGCCGTCGGCACGGTAGCCGGGCTTGTAGCAGAGCCGCGGGATCGCAACGCCGAGGCGATCGGCGGCCTGGATGATCGTCTCGCCCGGCGCTGCAGTGACCTCTTCGCCGTTCAACCGAAAGACGACGGCGTCTGCGAGCAGCGCCTGTTCATGCGGTGCATTCATGGCGTGCCCTCGTCGTTCGCGAGCTCGTGCGGGAAGTACTTGAAGACACACGCGATCGGATTCGGCGCCGCCTGCCCGAGCCCGCAGATCGACGCGTCCGCCATCGCCTCCGACAGATCGTCGAGCAGCGGTTTGTCCCACTGCGTCTTCGCCATCAGCTCGGCAGCCTTGGCCGTGCCGACGCGGCAGGGCGTGCACTGGCCGCACGATTCGTCGGCGAAGAACCGCATCAGGTTCAGTGCGGCGTCGCGCGCACGATCGTGCTCCGACAGCACGATGACGGCCGCCGATCCAATGAAACAGCCGTGCGGCTGCAGCGTGTCGAAGTCGAGCGGTATGTCGCCCATCGATGCCGGCAGAATGCCACCCGATGCGCCGCCGGGCAGGTAGCCGTAGAACGTGTGGCCGGACTGCATGCCGCCGCAGTATTCGTCGATCAACTCGCGCACCGTGATGCCGGCGGGCGCGAGATGCACGCCGGGCTTCGCGACCCGTCCGGATACGGAGAACGAGCGCAGGCCCTTGCGGCCGTTGCGACCCTGGTCCGCGAACCACGCCGCGCCGCGCTCGACGATGTCGCGCACCCAGTACAGCGTTTCCATGTTGTGCTCGAGCGTCGGGCGATCGAACAGGCCCACCTGCGCAACGTACGGCGGACGCAGGCGCGGCATGCCGCGCTTGCCTTCGATCGACTCGATCATCGCGGATTCCTCGCCGCAGATGTACGCGCCCGCGCCGCGGCGCAGTTCGATGTGCGGCAGCGCGCACGGCGGATCGGCGAGCAGCGCGTCGAGCTCGCGCTTCAGCAGTGCGCGGCACGCGGCGTACTCGTCGCGCAGGTAGATGTAGATCGCGTCGATGCCAACCGCCCATGCCGCCATCAGCATGCCTTCGAGGAACCGGTGAGGATCGCGTTCGAGGTAGTGGCGATCCTTGAACGTACCGGGCTCGCCCTCGTCGATGTTGACGGCCATCAGGCGCGGCGCAGGTTCGTTGCGCACGATCTTCCACTTGCGGCCGGCCGGGAATCCGGCGCCGCCCAGACCACGCAGCGCCGAGTTTTCGAGTTCGACGATGACGGCGTCGACGCTGCGCCGGCCTTGCACGCAGTCGACGAGCGTTCGATACCCGCCGTCGCGGCGATACGTCGCGAGGTCTACGTACGGCGGCAACGGTGGCTCGACGGCGCGCGCGGCGATCGCCTCGGCGATGCGCGCCGCCGTCGCCCGGTCGATCGGATTGCGTCCGACGACGGCCGCCGGCGCGTGTTCGCAGCGGCCGATGCACGGCGCGCCGATGACGCGCACGTTCGCATTGCCCCGCGCCACCAGTGCCGCGCGCAATGCCTCGGCGCCCGCCATCTGGCAGGACAGCGTTTCGCAGACGCGCACGGTAATGGGGGGCGGCGGGGTCGCGCCGGTGTCGACGACGTCGAAGTGGTGATAGAACGTCGCGACCTCGTACACCTCGGTCATCGCGAGCTTCATTTCCTGCGCGAGCGCGACGAGGTGCGCGGCCGGCAGATGTCCGCGCGCGTCCTGGATCCGGTGAAGGAACTCGATCAGGAGCGAACGCTCGCGCGGCGCATCGCCCAGCAGCGCGCGCACGTCCGCTAGCGCCTGCGCGTCGACCTGGCGGCCCTTCGGCCGGCCCTTCACGCCGCGGCCACCGCGCAGCCGCGACGTGTCGACGACGGCTTCATTCATTCCGGGCTACCGTTTCGTTCATCGCTGCCATCGGCCTCCTCTGCCGGACCTGCCACGCGTTTCATTCGAGAAAATCGCAGTGCTTTTCGACGTGTGCCGCAAGGTCCAGCGAATGCTGGCGCACCAACCGTTCGGCAAGCTCGGTATCGCGGCGCTCCAGCGCCTCGATGATGCGCATGTGGTCGACGATCGAGCGCGCAGCGCGGTCGCTTTGCGAAATCGTGAGCCGGCGAATGGCGCGTACGTGAACGAACAGGTTCTCGATCGTCTTGCCCATCAGGTGCGATCCCGACAGCCGGATGATCGCCTGATGGAACGCGATGTTCGCGTCCGAATACTCGTGGATGTGCTCACCGGGTGTCGAGTTCCGGAATTCGTCGAACATCCTGCGCAGCGATGCAATTTCCTCGTCGGAGGCGTTCACCGTCGCGAGGCGCGCCGCCATGCTCTCGATCGCCGCCCACATCTCGATCATCTCGATGATCTGGCGCTTCGTCTTGCGAACGATGAAAATGCCGCGCCGGGGAAGCGTGCGCAGGAAGCCCTCCTGCTCGAGCAGCGTCATCGCCTCGCGGATCGGCGTTCGGGAAACGCCGAGCGAGCGCGACAACTGGCGCTCGTCGAGTCGCAGCTCGTTCGCGTGCGAGTAGATGTCGGCGTCCATGATCGCCTGCTTGAGCGCCGCATAAGCCTGGTCGCGGAAGCTGACGTTCGCGGACAGGGGGCGTAGCGCAAGCGGAATGGCCACCGTATCCGCTGCTGCGGGGATCGTTGCCACCGTGCCTTCCTCAGGGGGTCGAACCGGATCGTGCCCGACCGGTATCTTATATACCAAAAACCAGCCACGGGTAACCGCGCTTGTCCGTCATCCCCGTGCTTCCGCTGGGCCGGCACGCCATCCACCGCGGCCGGCCGCGACGTGCGATTTGCGATCTTGAATAAAGCTGCTGTCCTCTTCCGCGAAAGTGTGCGCTCACCGATTAAGTTCATCGGACAAAGGTACGCGGACGCCGCAACCCGGATCGGGATGATGGAGTCGAACGACCAGCCTGCGTAAATCAAGGATTGACGCCGCCTGGTATATCACATACGTTAGCGCGATGTCGCGGGCACACCCGCGGGCGCCCCAGACTTGCGAACGGCGCGCGCGATGCGAAAGGCTCGTGTCCACGGCAGTTCAACACGGCGTTCGGGCGAGACGCTCGGCCGTTTCGATTCAGGAGATCCCATGGAAAGCGTCACCGCAACGCGCAAGGAGCCGGTCGTCCCGGCCGCTCAATCGGCCGACCTGGCGAGCGGCCCGGCCAGCGCGCAAGCGCAGCAGGAGATCGACGGCTTTCACCTGGTGCTCGAGGGGCTGAAGCTCAACGGCATCGATACGATCTTCGGCCTGCCGGGGATTCCGATCACCGAC
>DASSEA010000302.1:0-7286 GCA_035696805.1 Casimicrobiaceae bacterium | reverse complement strand
GAATCGACCCCGGCGAAAATCGGGACGGCCCCGGTCGAAGCGCCGCGGCGCGCTGCCCGCGGCATCCGCATCGTTCGCGAAGCGCTCCTGATCAACGTGTTCAATCCGATGGTCGCGCTGTTCTTTCTCGCCTTCCTGCCGCAGTTCATCGCGGGCGACGCACCCGCGAAGGCGTTGTCGTTCGCCGTGCTCGGCGTGCTCTTCAATTTCAACAGCCTGCTCGTCAACCTTCCCGTCGCCTGGCTCGCGAGCCACGCGGCGGGCCGCCTGCGCGCACGTGGCCGGGTGTTGCCATGGCTGCAGCGCGCGACCGGTGGCGTCTTCATCGCTCTCGGCGTCCGGCTTGCGGCGTCGGCGCGCGATTGACGCAAGGGTGAACCCGTCCTTCCCGCCGCAGTTACACTGAACCGATGAATGCCCTCGCGCACTTCGACACGTGGCAACTGGTTGCACTCGCGGCGACGCTCGGCATCGCGAGCGGCCTGCGTCTGTACGCCGTGCTGTTCATCGTCGGCGCGGTCGGTTACCTCGGATGGTTCGACCTGCCGGCGGGCCTCGCGCCGCTCGCGCATCCGCTGGTCCTGGCAGCGTCCGGTTTCATGTGTGCCGTCGAGTTCTTCGCCGACAAGGTGCCCGGCGTCGATTCGCTGTGGGACGTCGTGCATACGCTGATTCGCATCCCCGCGGGCGCGGCGCTCGCGGCGAGCGTGTTCGGCGACTCGTCGACCGCCCTCACGCTTGCCGCAGCGATCCTCGGCGGAACGCTCGCCGCAGGCAGCCATTTCACGAAGGCGAGCAGCCGCGCCGTCATCAACACGTCGCCGGAGCCCTTCTCCAACTGGAGTGCGTCGCTGGTCGAAGACGTCGCGGTCGGCGGCCTGTTGTGGCTCGCCGTTGTGCATCCGCTCGTCGCGGGTATCGTCGTGCTGATGCTGATCGCCTTGATGATCTGGCTGTTGCCGAAGGCGTGGCGCGCAGCGCGGCGCATTTATTCGCGTTTGAGCGGCTGGTTCGGCGGACATGCGGCAAGTTCGCGCGACGCGGGCCGGTGAAATCGCACCGCGTGCCAGTGAACGTTGCGCCGGCGCAGGAGGGCGTACCGTCGCCCTGCATCAGCGTCTGCCGCATCGACGCGGCGACCGGCCTCTGCATCGGCTGCGCGCGAACGCTGGACGAAATTGCGGCGTGGAGCACGTTCGACGACGACGAGCGACGCGCCGTCTGGCGCGCGATCGCCGCGCGCCGCGCCAACGAACCATGATCTCCGTACCGCGCCCCATCGCGACGTCATGATCGCCGACTGGTATTTCGACTTCGTGTCCCCGTTCTCGTACCTGCAGTGCGAGCGCCTGCAGGCACACGCGGCGTCGATTCGTCCCCACCCGGTCGTCTTCGCTGCGATCCTCGATGCGAACGGGCAGAAGGGGCCGGCCGAAATCACGGCCAAGCGCGTGTTCACCTATCGATTCGTGCTGTGGCAGGCGAAGGCGCTCGGGATTCCGCTGCGCTTTCCGCATGCGCATCCATTCAATCCGATCGCCCTGCTGCGCCTCGCGCTGGCGTGCGACTGCCGGCTCGATTCGATCACCCGCATCTTCCGCTTCGTCTGGCGCGATGGACGACTCCCGGACCTGCCGCTCGAATGGGCGGAGCTTGCCGACGAACTCGGCGTCTGCAACGCGGACGAGCGCACGGCCGATCCGGAGATCAAGCAGGCGCTCCGCGACGAAACCGACGCGGCGATCAAACGCGGCGTCTTCGGCGTGCCGACGCTCGCCGTCGGCGACGAATTGTTCTGGGGGGTCGATGCGACCGAGATGGCGCTCGACTACATGCACGCAGGCGGCCGTTACGGCGATCCCGAGTACGCCCGCGTGCAGCAGCTTCCTGCCGCCGCCGCGCGCGGAGCCGTGCGCGCGCCTACGAAGCGCTCCTGACGGCGCCTTCGCGTATCAGCGCGGCGATCGCCGTGTCGTCGAGGCCCGCTTCGCGCAGCACTTCGCGCGAGTGCTCGCCCTGCGCCGGCGCATCGCGGGCAATCGCGAACGCCGGCGGCGTCAGCGCGAACGGCGGCGCGAACTGGCGCGAACCGTCCGGACGCGCGCGGACCATGCCGCGCGCGGCGAATTGCGTGTCCGCCAGCGCTTCGTCGAACGTCAGCACCGGCGTCACGCAGCAGTCGACCGCTTCCAGCCGCGCCCGCCATTGCGCCAGCGTCGCGCTCGCGAAGATAGCCTCGAGTGCGAGGCGGGCTTCGTCGCCCTTCGCGCCGGTTGCCAACTGCAGCGGCAACAGATCGGGGCGGCCGAGCGCATCGCACAGCGCGCGCCAGAATTTCGTTTCGAGCGCGCCGACGGCGAGATAGCGGCCGTCCCGGGTCGCGTACACGCCGTAGCAGGGCACGCCACCGGTCAGCAGGTCTTCGCCGCGCGGCGCGACCGCGCCGGTGTCTTCGAGTTCGCCGAGCAGGAAGACTTGGTGCGCGAATACGGCGTCGGTCATTGCCACGTCGACGAACCGTCCACGCCCCGATCGTTGCGCGCCGAAGAGCGACGCGAGGATGCCGATCGCCGCGCTCGCCGCACCACCGAGGAGATCGGCGATCTGCAGATTGGCGAGCGCAGGCACGCGCCCGCGCTCGCCGCTGTAGTGCAGCGCGCCCGCATAGCCCATGTAGTTGACGTCGTGACCCGCCGCCGTCGCGCGGGGACCCGTCTGTCCATATCCGGACAGCGCGCAGTAGACGATCCGCGGGTTGACGGCGCGCACATGCTCGTAATCGACGCCGAGCGCAGCGACGACGCCCGGTCGAAAGCCCTCGACGATCACGTCCGCGCGCGCCGCGAGCGCCATGAACGCCGCGTGTCCCGCCGTCGACTTGAGGTCGATCGCCAGCGACCGCTTGTTGCGATTGAGCGCGCGAAACCAGGCGGTCGCGCCGCGTCGCGGCGTGCCGGGCGAGAGCGCGATCGTGCGCGCGTAGTCGCCCGCGTGCGTGTCCTCGACCTTCACGACGTCGGCGCCGAGGTCCGCCAGGTACAGCGTGCACATGGGCCCGGGCAGAAGTCGCGTCAGGTCGAGCACGCGTACGCCGGCGAGCGGCGCGTCCCTCATCGCGCCTTCGTCGCCGATCCGCGCAGCGCGGGTGCGTCGTCGCCTGGGATACCGAGTTCGCGCTTGATGGCGCGTGCCATCGCGAGTGCTTCGTCCTGCGAGGCGCCGAGGCACGTGACGTGCCCCATCTTGCGCCCGCGTCGCGGCTCGCGCTTGCCGTACAGGTGCAGCTTCGCCGAAGCGTGCGAAAGGACGCGCGTCCAGTCCGGTTCGCGCGGTGCGGCCTCGTCGTCGTCGAACCAGATGTCGCCGAGCAGGTTCACCATGACGGCGGGCGTGTGCTGGTCGGTCGCTCCCATCGGCAATGCGGCGACGACGCGCGCCTGCTGCTCGAACTGGGACGTCACGCAGGCGTCGATCGTGTAGTGGCCGCTGTTGTGCGGACGCGGCGCGATCTCGTTGACGAGCAGCCCGGCGTCGTCCGCGACGAACAGCTCGACGCACAGCACGCCGCGATAATCGAGCGCCGTTGCGACATTCGCGGCGAGCGTCCGTGCCTGCGCTGCGATTTCCGCGGGGATGCGCGCGGGGACGATCGACACGTCGAGGATCCCGTCGCGATGCAGATTCTCCGCCACCGGCCACGCGGCGACGTTGCCCGCGTCGTCGCGCGCGACGATCACGGACAGTTCGGCGCGGAGCGCGATGCGGCGTTCGAGCACGGCAGGGCTCTGCAGCATCGCGTCGAACGCCGCCACGACTTCGTCGCGGGTTTGCACGCGCGCCTGGCCCTTGCCGTCGTAACCGAAGCGCGCGCTCTTGACGATGCCCGGCAACAGCGCGTCGTCGACGGCCGCCGCGTCGGCGCGACTGCGCAACACCGCGAACGGCGCGACCGCGAAGCCGCCGCCGGCGAGGAACGTCTTTTCGCTGATCCGATCTTGCGCGATCGCGACGCTCGCGGCGCCGGGCGCAACCCGCAGCTCGCGGGCAAGGAATTCGAGCGCCGCCGCGGGAACGTTCTCGAACTCCGTGGTCGCGGCGGCGCAGGTGTCGCGCAGCGTCGCAAGCGCCGCTGGATCGAGGTAATCGGCTTCGAGATGCCGATCGGCGACGGTTCCGGCAGGACTGTCCTTCCCGGGATCGATGACCGCGACGCGATACCCGAGGCTTTGCGCGGCCATGCAGAACATGCGGCCGAGCTGGCCGCCGCCGAGCAGACCCAGCCATGCGCCGGGTGCGATGGGGACGGGCGGAGCGCCCGTTCGCGCCGCGCTGGAGTGCGGTGCGACGTTCGAGCGCGTCGCGACGGTCGCGGCTGATCGTGTCGCGCGTGCGCTACTGCTCGCCATCATCGAAGGGTGCCCGCCTCGCGTGACCGCACTAGGCCGGCGGAACGCGCATCCCGCGCGACACGGCCGTCTGCTTCTGCCGGAAGGCGTCGAGCTTGCGTGCGAGCGACGGATCGTTGACGGCGAACATCGCGACGGCGAACAACGCCGCATTCGCCGCGCCTGCTTCGCCGATCGCAAAGCACGCGACGGGAACGCCGGCGGGCATTTGCGCGATCGACAGCATCGAATCGGCGCCGCGCAGATATTTCGACGGGACCGGCACGCCGAGCACCGGCACCGTCGTCTTCGCGGCAAGCATGCCCGGCAGATGCGCGGCGCCGCCGGCGCCCGCGATGATCGCGCGAATGCCGCGGGCTGCTGCGTCTTCCGCGTATTTGAACATGTCGTCGGGCATCCGATGCGCGGACAGCACGCGCGCCTCGTACGCGATGCCGAATGCGTCGAGCTGCTGAGCCGCGTGTTTCATCACATCCCAGTCGCTGTCGCTGCCCATGACGAGGCCGATCTGCGCGGCCACCTTGCGCTGTGCCATTCGTGCTCCTGGCGCGTGCATGAAGGTGCGCGATTCTAGCCCGGATCTTTTGCTCCGCTTCGCGGCTTCGCGATCAAGCGCCTCGCGTCGCACGATCGATTGTTGCGCCGCCTGGCGGCTGCGTGCGCCGTTCATGCACCGCCGACGCATTCCCGGTTGAACGCGCGCCATCGTTTACGCGACAATGGCAGCGATGAAACATCGCCTCTCGCGCACGTCTGCAACGCTTCTCGCCGCCGCGCTCGCCGCGGCACTCGGGTCGCTCGCGCCCGCCTTCGCGCGCGCGCAGTCTGACACCGATTTCGTCGCCGCCAAGACGGCGTACGAGCGCGGCGACTGGCAGCGCCTGGACAGCCTGGTACCGGCGCTGAGCGGGCACGTGCTCGAGCGCTACGTTCGCTACTGGCAGCTCAAGTCACGCCTCGATGACGCATCGCCGGAGGCCGTGCAGGCGTTCGTGACGACCTTTTCCGACGGCCCGCTGGCCGAGCGCCTGCGCGTCGAGTGGCTGAAGGTGCTCGGCCGCCGCGGCGACTGGAACCGCTTTGCGCTCGACTATCCGCCCGCGTCGGGCGAAGACACGGAGCTCGCCTGCCTCGGCGTGCAATACCGGCTGCAACGCGACGGCGCAGGCGCACTGGCGGCGGCAAAACCGCTGTGGTTCACGGGTTCCTCGACGCCCGACGCCTGCGAGCCGCTGTTCGCGGCGCTGATTGCGCGCGGCGACCTCACCCCCGCCGATCGGCGTGAACGGCTGCGTCTCGCCACGGCGAACGGCAACACGCGGCTCGCCCGCGCGATCGCCGCGACGCTGCCCGAACGCGAGCGCATCGGCGAGCGTGAGTTCGCGGCCATCGATCGCGATCCGCAGCGCGTGCTTGCGAAGGGGCAGTTCGCGTGGAAGACGCCGGGCGGCCGTGAACTCGCGCTCTACGCGCTCGAACGCGCCGCGCGCAAGGACGCGGGCGACGCGCACGATGCGTGGGTCAAATGGCGACAGCATCTGCCGGACGCCGATCGCAACTACGGCAACGCGCGCATCGCGTTTCACGCAGCGCGCCAGCTCAATCCGGCGGCGAACGCGTGGTTTCGCGACGTTTCCGGCGGCACGCTGCCGCCCGAGCAGCAGGTATGGCGCGTGCGCGCCGCGCTTCGCGCGACGGCGTGGCGCGACGTCAAGGCGGCGATCGAAGCGCTCCCCGCCGACGATCAGCAGGAACCCGCGTGGCGCTACTGGCGTGCGCGGGCGCTCGCCGCACTCGATGCGCACGACGCGGCGGCGGGGATCTATGCGAGTCTTGCGAGCAGCGCCAATTTCTACGGTTTGCTCGCCGCCGAAGCGCTCGGTGCGCCGCCCGCGCTCGCCACGTCGACGCGCGATCCCGGCGCGGGGCTCGACGCGGCGCTGGCGGCGTTCGGCGCACGCCCCGAAGTGAAGCGCGCCGTCAAGCTCGCGCAGCTCGACGCGCGACCCGAGGCCATCCGCGAATGGAACTTCGCAATCCGCGGGCAGGATGACGACGCGCTGCTCATCGCCGCCGAATATGCGCGACGCGCAGGGCTTTACGACCGCGCGATCAATACGGCGGAGCGCACGACGTCCCGGCACGACCTGTCGCTGCGCTATCTCGCGCCCTTCCGCGAACAGTTCGCGAGCGCCGCGCAGGGGCAGGGCATCGACGAGGAGATCCTGTACGGCATCGCGCGCCAGGAATCGCGCTTCGTGTCCGACATCGTTTCCTCGGCGGGCGCCGTCGGTCTCATGCAACTGATGCCGGGGACTGCACGATGGGTTGCGAAGCAGCTGCTCGTCACCGACTATGCGCCGTCGCGCATCGCCGATGTGAACCTGAACACGCAATTCGGCGCGTTCTATTTCAAGTACTGGCAGGAACGCCTCGGCCGGCTGCCCGCGCTCGCCGCGGCAGCCTACAATGCGGGTCCGTCCCGCGCGCAGGCGTGGCGACCCGCAACCGGATCGGTCGAAGGCGCGATCTGGGTCGAGACGATACCGTTCAACGAGACACGCGATTACGTGAAACGAGTGCTGGCGAACACGATGCTGTACACGCACGCGCTCGGGCGGCCGCACGTCGCGCTGACGCAGCGGCTCGGCGTCGTCACGCCGCGCGGATCGGACGTCCTCGCGGCCAGTTCGGAACCGTGAGACCCCGATGACGGCCGCGCGTCCGCGCGTGCTGGTGCTCGGCGGCAGCGGGTTCGTCGGGCGATACGTCGTCGCGCAACTCGCCGCCGCCGGGCATTCGGTCGTCGTGCTGACGCGCCATCGCACGCGTGCACGCCATCTGCTGTTGCTCCCGACGGTCGAGGTGGTCGAGGCCGAT
>DASSEA010000301.1:0-9260 GCA_035696805.1 Casimicrobiaceae bacterium | reverse complement strand
GGCCGCCGTCGTCGTCGGTCTCGCAGCGACGCTCGCGCTGCGCGCGTTCGCACTCGTCACCGCGCTGGTGCTGGTGGCGGGCGCGCTGCAGAAGCTGCGTGACTTGCCGTCGTTTCGCTCCGCGGTGGCGGATTACCGGCTCCTGCCCGATGCGCTCGTCGTCCCCGTTGCGCTCGCCGTGTCGGCGGGCGAGTTGCTCGCCGGCGTCGCGCTCACGGTCGACCCGCTGCGCATTCCCGGCGCGTGGCTTGGCACCGGCGTGATCGGCGCGTCGACCGCCGCGGTCGCCATCAACATGCTGCGCGGCCGCACGCACATCGACTGCGGATGCGGAGGCATCGAAGGCCGGCAGCCGCTGTCGTGGGCGCTCGTCGTGCGCAATCTCGTTCTCGTCGCCGGTCTGGTCGCAAGCACCGCCGTGACGGCGCCGTTGCAAGCAGGCGCGCTCGCCTATGCAACGCTCGCCGCTGCGACGCTCGCGGGGCTTGCGCTGTACGCCGCAGCGAGCCAGCTCATCGCCAATCGCCCGCTTCTCGCACAACTCATCGAACGAACATGATCGAAGTACTCGTCGTCTCCAATGTCGTGCTGTGGCTCGCCGTCGTGGCGCTGCTGGTCGTCGTTTTCGCGCTCGCGCGGCAGATCGGCGTCCTCTACGAACGCGTGTCGCCGATGGGCGCGCTGATGATGGATACCGGACCGCCGATCGGCGCTGCTGCACCCGTGCTCGCGCTGACCGACCTCGCGGGACGTCCCGTAAACCTCGGGGCTCCGACGCCGCGCTCGACGCTCGTGTTCTTCCTGTCGCCGACGTGCCCCGTGTGCAAGAAGCTGCTGCCGGCGCTGAAGTCGGCAGCAAGCCGCGAGCGCCGGTGGCTGTCGGTCGTGCTCGCGAGCGACGGCGACGCCGACGAGCACCAGCGGTTCGTGCAGCGCGCGGTCCTGACCGATTTCCCGTACGTGCTGTCGCGCGAACTCGGCGTCACGTACCACGTGAGCAAGCTGCCGTACGCCGTGGTGCTCGATGAACGCGGCGTCGTTCGTGCGAAGGGTCTCGTCAACTCGCGCGAGCAGCTCGAGAGCCTGTTCACCGCCAAGGAACTCGGCGTAGCGTCGATCCAGGACTTCGTTGCGCGCGGTCCGGCAGGGAGCGAACACGATGCGCTGGCTTGACCGGTACTTCGAGCAGGGCGCGCGGCAGATCGCGCATCGCAGCAGTCGCCGCGGGGCGCTCGCGACGATCGGACGTGCACTCGCCGGCGCGGCCGTTGCGCTGCCGATCTTGCCGTTCGATCGGGTTGGCAATCATGCGCTCGCGCAATCGACGCGCAAGGCAAAGCGCGACGACGACACGGCGTGCGAGTACTGGCGCTATTGCGCGGTCGACGGATTCCTGTGCAGTTGCTGCGGCGGCAGCGTATCGACGTGTCCGCCGGGGACCGAGGCGTCGAAGGTCGTGTGGATCGGCACGTGTCGCAGTCATCTCGACGGCCGCGATTACCTGATCAGCTACGCCGATTGCTGCGGCGTCACGTCGTGCGGGCGCTGCCTGTGCAACAACAACGTCAGCGAGCGACCGGGTTACCGCATGGGCGTCCACAACGACATCAACTGGTGCATGGGCAACCGCAGCGCGATGTACCACTGCACGGTGGCCGCCGCCGTCGGCATTGCGGAGACAGGAAAGGGCTGATGCGCGCAACGCTGCTGGCGATGGCGTTCGGCGCGGGCGCGACGGTCGCGACGCAACCCGTGGTTGCCGACGAGCGCGGGGCCGCGCTCTTTGCCGAGCATTGCGTCGCGTGCCACGATGTGCGCGGCGCCGGCGTGCCGGGATTCGGGACGCCGCTCGCGGGGCCGGTCGCAGCGCGGTACGTGGCGTCGGGCGGACGCGACTATCTCGCGCAGGTCGTCGTGCACGGCATCTCGGGCATGGTGGAGTTCGGCGGACAGCGGCAGTTCGCTGCCATGCCGTCGCACGCGAAGCTTTCCGACGACGACCTCGCGCGCGTCCTCAATCACGTGCTCGGCGTGCTGAACGCTACGGCGCTGCCGCCGCGGTTCGAGCCGATCGCGAGCGCGGACATCGCAGCCGCGCGGTCGCTTCAACGCACGCCGGGTGAGCTGCACAAGACGAAGGCCGCGCTCGAGCGAAACGCGCCCGCGAAGGAGAGCGTGCGTGCCGCGCGTTGATCGTCCGCTGCTCGGCCTGGTGCTCGCGGCACTGCTAACGCTCGCGGCGCCGGCGCTCGCTGCCGGCGAGGCAGGCCGCCAGCATTACGTCCTGAATTGCGCCGGATGCCATCAGTTCGACGGTTCCGGCAGCCGCGCGCACGAGATTCCGAACCTGCGAGGCGCCGTTGGACATTTCCTGCGTCTGCCCGAGGGACGTGCGTTCCTCGTCCAGGTTCCCGGCACGTCCAACTCGAAGCTCACCGACGCGCAGATCGCGACGATGCTGAACTGGCTGGTCGAGGAATTCAGCCGGGCGGAAGTGCCGCCGGACTTCAAGCCCTACACGCCGGACGAAGTGAAGCGGCTGCGCCAGCACCCGCTCGACGACGTCGCGTCGACGCGCGGGGCGATCGTCGCGCGGCTCGCCGCGATGGGTTATCGAATCGAATAGCGAAGGAGATCGTGATGAGGCAAGCACGCGCACTGCGCACCGTTCGGTCGGTTGCGCTCGCCCTATCGGCGCTGTCGATGTTCGCAGCGACGCCGGCGTCGTCGGCCGTCAGCGAGCAGGAAGCGGCGAAGCTCGGCAAGGAGCTGACACCGGTGGGCGCGGAACGCGCGGCGAACAAGGAGGGAACGATTCCCGAGTGGACCGGCGGCGCCACCGCGGCGCCGGCAGGCTGGAAACCCGGACAGAAGCGCATCGATCCCTACGCGGCCGACAAGCCGCTGTTCTCGATCGACGCGACGAACGTCGAGCGCTACCGCGACAAGCTGTCGGAAGGTCAGGCGAACCTCGTGAAGACGCTCAAGGGCTATCGGATGGACGTCTATCCGACGCGGCGCAGTTGCGGGTTCCCGGACTTCGTGTACGAGCGCACACGCACGAACGCGCGGGACGCCAAGCTCGCTGCGAACGGCTGGGGATTGGAGAAAGGCATCGGCGCCGCCGTGCTGTTCCCGATTCCCAAGACCGGCGCCGAAGCGGTCTGGAACCACAAGGTTCGTTACATGGGCGAAGGTCGGATCGAGCATTACGCCACGATCTTCTCGGCCAAGGGCGGCGATTTCACGCCGCTCGTGCAGGACCAGTGGACCTGGGTGCCGTTCCATTCCACCAAGAACAAGGGCGTCGAGGACGTGGCCGGCGTCGAGATGAAGCTGTTGAACGAGGTGCTGTCGCCGCCCGCGCACGCCGGTGAGCTGATCCTCGCGCACTGGTTCTTCAACAGCGCGAGCGATGCGTGGCTGTATTTTCCCGGCCAGCGCCGCGTGCGCCGCGCGCCGACGTTCGCGTACGACAACCCGGTTCCCGGCTACGAGAACCTGGAAACGGTCGACGCGTATCCGATGTACGCGGGCGCGATGGACCGCTACGACTGGAAGCTCGTCGGCCGGCAGGAGCTCTACATCCCGTACAACAGCTTCAAGCTGATCGACAAGAGCCGCAAGTACAAGGACGTCTATCTCGACGACTTCGTCAATCGCGATCTCGTGCGCTACGAGCTTCATCGCGTCTGGAAAGTCGAGGCGACGGTCAAGCAGGGCATGCGCCATCAGATCGCGAAGCGCGAGTTCTTCCTCGACGAGGACAGCTGGGCGCTCATCGTCGCCGACAACTACGACGCGCAAGGCAAGGTCTGGCGCGTCCAGGAGTCGAGCGTCTATCCGGCCCCGGAGCTCTCCGCGTGCGTCGGCCAGGAGTTCGTTTCGTACGACCTGAGCGTAGGCCGCTACATCGCCGAGAACGCGACGCAGGAGCGTCCCGAGACCGACTGGCTCGCGGGCCGCGAAGGGCGGATCGATCCGAAGAAGTTCAGCGCGGACGAACTGCGGCGCGTCGGCGAGCGCTGAGCCGGATACCGAGGGCCAAGCCAATCGAGGATCCGCGTTACCACTTCGTCGCGCGAGAGCGCCCGGACAACGAACCTGGACAGGGAGACCGTCATGCACAACAAGAACCTAAGCGCACCGTTCCTGCGTCGTGCGCTCGCGTTTGCCGTCGCTGCCGCCGCGGCGAGTGCGCTGCCGCAGGCCGGCGCTGCACGCTTCGAATACGGTTCGATCAAGGGCAGCTTCGACTCGACGCTCTCGTTCGGCATGCAGGTGCGCGGGCAATCGCGCGACTGCTCGATCATCGGCAACGACAACGGCGGCTGCGTGCCCACGACCGGCGCGCTGGGCGAACTCGTCAACGGGGCCGGCCAGGGCGCGACGTCCAATCCGGACTTCAACTACCTGCAGGCCGACGACGGCAACCTGAACTTCAACCGGCACGACATCGTGTCGCTCGCGCTCAAGGGCACACACGAGCTGGTGCTGCAATTTCCGCAGGACTGGCGTGCGCTGGTGCGCGGTTCGTGGCTGTACGACTTTCGCGCCGACCATACGCGGCGCACGCCGCTGACCGATGACGCGAAGGACGTCGCCGTCCGCGACGTCGAGCTGCTCGACGCATGGGTATCCAAGGATTTCGACATCTTCGAGCGCCCGGCGAAAGTGCGCGTCGGCAACCAGGTGATCAGCTGGGGCGAGGACATCTTCATCTACGGCGGCGTCAACGTCGTCAACGCGATCGACCTGCGGCGCTTCCACGTGCCGGGTACGCAACTGAAGGAGATCTTCCGGCCGGCACCGATGGCGTCGTTCAACGTCGGCGCGACCGATGCGCTGTCCGTCGAGGGCTTCTACCAGTTCCGATGGAACGCGTTCCGCTTCGACCCGGTCGGCACGTTCTTCTCGGTCGCTGACGTTGTCGGCAAAGGTCAGCAGGACGCTTTCGTTCCGAGCTCGGTGATTGGCGCACCCCCGGGGACGGTCGGCGACATCGGATCGATCAGCACCGGCGGCATCCTGCCGCCCGGCCAGCGCTTCACGCACGAGGACCTGCTCGCGATCGGGACCGTCGTGCCGCGCCTCGACGATCACACGCCCCCCAATTCCGGGCAATACGGCCTGGCCTTCCGCTACAAGCACCCCGGGGCACTCGCCGAGTGGGGCTTTTATTACCTGCGCTATCACGACAAGGTGCCGTTCGTCAGCTTCGTCAACGATCCGTCGATCACGGCGAATCCGTTCGGCCTCGGGTACTTCGTCGACTACGGCAAGGATCGCGATCTCTATGGCGTGTCGGTGAACACGAAGCTGGGCGACTGGGCGGTGGGCGCCGAGGTGTCGTACCGTCCGCGCGACGGCGTCGGCATCGATCCGACCGTCCCGCTGTCCGGTCCCTATGCGGCGTTCTCCGGGCCGGGCGTCTACCGCGGCTTCGTCGACGAAAAGAAGTGGCAGGCGCACGCGACGGCGATCTACCTGCTCGGCCCGAGCGGCGATCTCGGCTGGCTGTTGCGCGGACTCGGCGCCGCCGAGGGCACGCTGCTCGCGGAGGCGGCCGTCGCGCACTATCCGAAGCTCGATCGCTCGGGCGCGCGCCCGTATCTGCTCACCGACTACACGCTGCCGTCGCGAACCTCGTGGGGTTACGTCGTCGAGCTCGCGGTCGTGTATCCGCATTTCCTCGGCACCGACGTCAACGTGACGCCGCAGATCGACTTCGCGCACGACGTGAGCGGCACGAGCCCCAACACCATACCTTTCATCGAAGGTCGCAAGGCGTTCACGCCGTCGCTCAACTTCGAGTTCATGAACCGCTGGCGCGCGCAGCTGGCCTACACGTGGTATTCCGGCGGCGGCGGCAACAACCTGGTCAAGGATCGCGATTTCCTGTCGCTCAGCGTTTCCGTGTCGTTCTGACGGCCCCATGAACGATGCGATTTGCGCGCGGCGGCACGCGACACCGCGCGCCGTCCGCTGCAGCTCCCCGCGATGATCGCCAGCACCGTCGCACGCCTCGAGCGGTTCCTGTTCGAGCATCGCGGTGCGACGCTCGCGCTGTTGGTGCTGTTCACCGTCGTCATGGGCGTGTTCGCCTCGCAGCTGCGGATGAGCGCAGGCTTCGAGAAGCAGTTGCCGCAGGGCCACGATTACATCCGCACGTTTCACCAGTATCGGGATCAGGTGTTCGGTGCGAACCGGATCATGGTCGTCGTGCACGCGCGCCAGGGCGACATCTGGAACGCGCAGTCCCTGCGCAAGCTGTCCGACGTCACGCAGGCAGTGACGTTCCTGCCCGGCGTCGATCGGCGGACGGTCAGCTCGTTGTGGACGCCGACGACGCGCGTGCTGGAGATCACCGAGGAAGGGTTCGAAGCGGAGGACGTGATCGGCGGCAACATCACGCCGGATCAGCTCACGCCGGACAAGATCGCAAAGATCCGCAACAACACGATCGTCGGCGGCTATGTCGGGCAGCTCGTCGCGAACGACAACAGCGGAGCGATGGTGGTCGCGGACCTGCTCGATACCGACCCCGCGACGAAACGCCCGCTCGACTACCTGGATCTGTCGCACAAGCTCGAACGCGAAGTCAGGCAGAAGCTCGAGACACCCGAATTCGAGATCCAGATCATCGGCTTCGCCAAGCAGATCGGCGACATCGCCGACGGCGCGGCGAGCGTTGCGCGCTTCTTCCTGCTCGCGTTTTTGCTGACCGCGATCGCCGTGTACGCGTATTCGCGCTCGATCGTGCTGACGGTGCTGCCGCTGGCGTGCTCGCTCGCATCGGTCGTCTGGCAGTTCGGAACGCTGCATTTGCTCGGGTTCGGCCTCGATCCGCTCGCGATCCTGGTGCCGTTCCTGGTATTCGCCATCGGCGTGTCGCACGGCGTGCAACAGATCAACTACATCAGCAAGGAAGTGTGCTCGGGCGTCGACGCGATGACGGCTGCGCGTCGCAGCTTCAGCGGGTTGCTGATCCCCGGCACGATGGCGCTCGTCACCGCGTTCGTCGGCTTCGCGACGCTCACGCTCATTCCGATACCGATGATCCGCGAACTCGGCATCACGGCGTCGATCGGCGTTGCGTACAAGATCGTCACCAACCTCGTCATGCTGCCGCTTGCCGCGTCGTACGCGCACTTCGATGCTTCGTACGTTGCTCGCGTCAACCGGCTGCGCGAACGGCGCGCACGCGCGATGGGTACGCTCGCGCGCATCGCCGAGACGCGCTATGCAGCGATCGGCACGCTGGTGGGGATTGCGCTCTTCGCCGTCGCCTTCGTGCAAAGCCAGGATCGCCACATCGGCCAGCTGCAGCCGGGCGCACCCGAGCTCCGCGCCGACGCGCGCTACAACCGCGACGCGGCCGAGATCGTGAGCCGCTTCGACCTCGGGCTCGACGTGTTTTCCGTCGTCGTCGAGACGCCGAAGGACGGCTGCTACGACCACGCGATCATGGAATACGTCAACCAGCTGAGCTGGCGGATGATGAACGTGTCCGGCGTGCTGTCGGTCGCGTCGGCGCCACTGCTCGCGAAGCTTGCGTTCTCCGGCTTCAACGAAGGCAATCCCAGGTGGAACGCGCTGCCGCGCGACCCGAAGTCGCTGGCGAACACGCTCGGTCTCGCTCCCGAGGGGGCGAACCTCTACAACTCCGGCTGCACGATCCTGCCCGTGCACCTGTATCTCACCGATCACAAGGCCGACACGCTGAAGACGGTCGCGGGTGCCGTGAAGGCGTTTCGCGACGAGAAGGGCGAGCCGCGCGCCCGCGTGCGCCTCGCGAGCGGCAACGCCGGCGTGCAGGCGGCGACGAACGAAGTGCTCGAAACGACCGAGCTGCCGATGATGCTGTGGGTCTACGCGACGATCGTCGCGCTGGTGTTCGTCACCTACCGGGATTGGCGCGCCATGGTCGCGTGCTGCCTGCCGCTGACGCTCGCCACGTTCCTCGGCTACTGGTTCATGAAGGCGCACGGCATCGGACTCACGGTTGCGACGCTGCCCGTCATGGTGCTCGCGGTCGGCATCGGCGTCGACTACGCGTTCTACATCTACAACCGGCTGCAGATCTACCTGGCGCAAGGGGCCGACATCGTGACGTCGTTCAAGCAGGCGCTGCGCGAAACCGGCATCGCGACGATCTTCACGGCGCTCACGCTGTCGGTCGGCGTCGCGACGTGGTCGTTCTCCGACCTCAAGTTCCAGGCGGACATGGGGTTGCTGCTGACGTTCATGTTCATGGTGAACATGCTGATGGCAATGACGTTCCTGCCCGCGCTTGCGGTGATGCTGGACGTGCTGATCCCGCGAAGGCGCCCGGTACGTGCACCGATGCTTTCGCATTGAAGGGCGCCGGCATGCTGGAGCGATGGATGGCAACGATGCTGAAGACGCCGCCGGCGACCGCCGATACGGTGGGCGCTCCGTTTGCGCGCCGCGATCTCGCCGCAGCCGTGCTGCTGCTCGAAGTCGCGCAGTGCGATCGCGGGGTGGGACCCGAAGAGACGACGACGATCGAGCGCATCGTTCGCGAACGCCTCGGTGCCGGCGTCGAATCGGCGAAGGCGCTGATCGCCGCCGCGCGCACGGAATTCGATGCGTCGCTCGACGACTGGATTTTTGCAGCCGCCGTGCGCGAGGGTTTCGATCCCGTCGAGCGCATAGCGATCGTCGGTGAAATGTGGGATGTCGTGTATGTCGACGGCCACCTCGAAGGACTCGAGGAAGCGATGATGCAGCGGCTTGGTGGCGAGCTCGGCATTGCCGATGCGGACTTCGAGGCGGCCCGCGCACAGGCGTTCGCGCGCCACGGTCCCGCGCCGCGGCGCAGTCACGAGGCGGGTGAGTGACGAGAATGCCGCCGGCGGCCATGCGCGCGCTCCGGAAAGCCGCGATCCTGGCGCTCCTCGGTGCTGCATGCACGGCGGTGGCCGAGCCCGCGCCGGCCGATGTGCCGCAGGCGTTTCGCGTAGCGCAGCCGACCCGCGCGCCGCTGATCGGCGTCGCGCGCGCGGGTCCGCGTCTGGTTGCCGTCGGCGATTATGGCGTCGTCGTGCTGTCGGACGACGCGGGCACGACATGGCGCCAGGCGCGCGCCGTGGCAACGCGCGATCTGCTCACCGCGGTGACCTTCGTCGATGCGAACCGCGGCTTCGCGGTCGGGCATGGTGGAACGATCCTTCGCACCGACGATGGCGGCGAGAGCTGGCTGCGCGTCCGCGAAGCGCCGGACGAGGGACCGCTGC
>DASSEA010000300.1:0-2761 GCA_035696805.1 Casimicrobiaceae bacterium | reverse complement strand
TCGATTCATAGAGATGCCGCCCGCCGTTCAACTGCGCGTAGAGCCACAGCGCGGCGGAGAGCGCGAGCAGCACGCCGAAGCCGCGGCGGGACGCGTACGCGAGCACGAGCGGCGATGCCAGCAGGAACAGCACGTACATGGGCAGGATGTCGAGCAGCGGCGGGTTGTAGGCGAGCAGCAGCCCCGAAACCAGCGCGACGCGCGGATGCGCGACGTAATACGACGCTAGGTTCGTGATCGCGTGCGCGCCCTGTGAGGTCGCGAACGGAACGAGCACCCAGAACAGGAACAGCAGCAGCGCAACGTGCGCCGCGTAGACCTTCGCCGCGCGCGCCAACAGGGCGCGTCGCATCGCGGCGTAACCCTGCTTCAGCGCCATCCGCGAATAGACGCTGCCAACGAGGTACGCCGACAGGAACACGAAACCTTCGGCCGCCGACACGAAGCCGAACGGCTGTCCGGCGTGCACGCTGAACCACGTCGGCAGGTGCGTGATCGTCATCAGCACCAGCATCAGCCCGCGCAGCCAGTCGAGCTCGGTTTGACGTTCCATGTGGCGTCGCGCGTGGTCGAGCGCCTTGCGGGGCAGATGGCGGACAGCAACGGGCATGGCCGACGATAGGCCGCGGCACACCGGCAAACCGTCCGTCACGCGCTGAAAGAAGCGTCAGACAAGTGCGGAGCCGGCGCGTTCGCGCGACCTCACCCCGCCGAGGACACGCAGCGTCTGATGCGACTGACCGGGTTGCACGAAAAGCAGGGAGGCTCGACTTTCCTCCGCCCATCGCCCGCGGCAGGCTGCGTAAGCGAAAATCCCTGCTTCAGCGCAGGTACGCAAGGAGCGGCGAGCCGATCGGTCGCCGGATCAGCAAGCTTTCGACAATCCGTGCGTCGGCTGCGTCGAGCTGTTGCAGCCATTCGATCGTTCCTCCGGCGAGCGTCGCGACCGCAGCGCCATCGCGATAGACGATACGGTTGCTCGCGAGCGATGGCACGCGCGCACCGGGCAGCACGGTTCCGACGAGATTGAGCGGATCGGCGGCGCTCAGGGCGACAAACGTTCCGGTCGCGGCTGCGCGACGCGTCTCGCGCAGCATCGCCACCGCTTCCGGTAGCGCGAACTGCTCGCCGGTGACGCTCGCGACGAAGCGGCCGCCGCGCACATCGCCGCGCGCCTCCAGCCGGCGCAGCACGCGCGCCAGTTCGCGCCACGGCGGCAGCCACGCCGCCTCGCGCTGCAGGATGCGCCACGCAATGACGCCGTAACGGCGCAGGAGCGCGTGCGCGACCTGTTCGAGCGTCTCGGCGTCCACCGTCGCTTCGCTGCGCGTCCAGTTCGACGTGGGATTGGCCGCGACCGGGACGGGCGTGCGCCGCGTCAACGTCCAGCGACCCGCGTCCTCGACACCCGGTACCGAGCGCCGATAGCGCCGGTTGGCGGCGATCCGCTTGCGCTTTTGTGCGGGGGTGAGGAGCGCGCGCAATCCCGCAAAGCTGTCGGACGTCACGCGCCCGAGCGCGACGAGTTCCGCCAGGGCGTCCTCGACCTGCGTGCGCAGGAGCCGGGTGCCGTCGACGATCTCGTCGTGGAACGACGCGCCGTGCGCCTGCAGGAAATCCGCGACGATCTGCGCGCGCGAGCTCGGCCGCGACGGTTGCGCCGAGGGATTGGGCGCAACGCGCGTCCAGATCGAAGCGCTGCGGCGCGGCAGCAGCGTGACCGGCGTCGTGCGAATCACGTTCGCATTCCCCGCCGTCGCCGTCGACGCAGGCGGCGTCAGTCGCGTCCACACGGCTCGTCCCGACAGGCAGAGATCGTCGAGCCACGTGAAGTCGTAATTCTCGAGCCGAGCCGGCAGGATCTCCGATTCCCACGCCGAGGCCGGAGCCTCGTAGCCCTGCAGTTGCGCAATGATCGCGTCGAGCGCATCGGGACCCTGACGCTGCTCGCCCGGCGCGACGTGTTGCCAGCGAAACAGGAAGCGCACGAAGTCCTGCGTCGACACCGGTTCGATTTCCTGGCGCAATCGATTGACGGTGTAACGGTGAATGCGCGCGAGCAGCGTGCGGTCGCACCATTCGATCGCCGTGGCGCCGGGTGTATAGCTCCCGGACATGACGACGCCTTCGGTGGCGAGCTTCGCGAGTCCCGCGTCGACGTCGGACGGCGTCGTTGCAAGCGACGCCGCCAGGCGCTCGGCCGTGACCGGCCCCAACGCCTGCAGCCGGCTGCGCAGGATCTCCGCCAACGCGTCTTCGCGCGTCCACGTGCGCGCGGCGAACTCGGCAGGCGCGTCGATTGCGGGGCTGCGCGCTGCGCCCGGATGCAGCGCCGCGAATTGCGGCAGGCGCTCGGCGGCGACCCACAGGTCGCGCGCCGCGTCGGCTTTGCCGGCAACCGCGGACGACGCCGGCAGCCGGACACACGTGGCGCGGCGTCCGCTCGCGAGTGCGCCGAGCCACGGCGTCCACGCATCGTGCGCAGCGACCTCGTCGCTCGTCAGGAAGCCGACCTCGAGCAGCGCGTCGTGCAGCTCGTCGGCTGTCGTGGCTTCGGGCCACGCTTCGCCGCGAACACGCTCGATCGCCGCCGCGTCCAGGCGTCCGAGACCCGCGCTCACCGCGTCGTCGGCCCAGCGGCGCGACATCACCGCCTGCGTGCGGCGTTCCTCGAGCGGCGCGTCGTCGAGATACGCGTACGGCCGCGCGTTCAGAATTTCCATTGCGAGCGGCGACGGCGCGGGAAGATCGCGGGCGATCA
>DASSEA010000299.1:0-2395 GCA_035696805.1 Casimicrobiaceae bacterium | reverse complement strand
TGCGTGCTCGGGTGCGCCGGCCGACTGCGTCATCGCCGCGATGACGATCGTGATGCCCGAAGAACGACCGGGCCTCGTCCTCGCGGGCATCAACGACAAGGCGAACGTCGGCGAAGATCTCGCCTATTCCGGCACGACGGCGATTGCCCGCGAGGCGGCGTTCTGGGGCATTCCCGCGATGAGCCTGTCTCGCACCGAGCGTTCGATCGCAAAATCGGGTGATCTGACCGCGGTCGCCCAACTGCTCGAGGTGCTGTGGTCGTGCCGCGCGAACTGGGCGCAGGAAGGCTGCTGGCTCGGTGTCAACCTGCCCGCTTCGCTGCCCGCACCGATCGTCGCGGCGCGCGTCAGTCGCGACAAGATCGGCGGGGCCGTGGACGTGCTGGAACGACGGTCGGAACGCACGACGTTTCGACTGCGCCGCGGGCGACCGGGATCGCACGTCGCCGGCGACGAAAACGCGGGGCTTGCAGCGGGAGCAATCACCGTGGCGTGCTTCTCGTGGCACGCGCAGGTTCCGCTTTCCGCCGACGCGCTGAAGGCCCCTGACGGCAGTGCTAAAATGCCGGATTGAGCCTCTGGCTCAGTACGTTGGCTTTGCAACCCCTCGGCGGCGGGCGCGTTTCCTGCTCCCGGCCACGAGCGGAAGCCCGAAACCTCGCGCTTCCGATCCCGCTCCAACCGTTGTACGGCGGCCCCTCGCGCGTCGGGCCGACAAGGGATTGCATACGTCAGGACTCGCATGGCTGACTCCGCACCGAACTCGCCCAACCGGCCGACGATCACCCGCCACCGCACACGCAAGGCGCTCGTGGGGGGCATCGCCATCGGCGGCGGCGCACCGATCGTCGTGCAGTCGATGACCAATACCGATACGGCCGACGTTTCCGCGACCGTGCTGCAGGTCAAGGCGCTGGCCGATGCCGGCTCGGAGCTGGTCCGAATCGCCGTCAATACCGTCGAAGCCGCGGCCGCGGTGCCCGAGATTCGTCAGCGGCTCGATGCGCTGGGCTGTCACGTGCCGTTGATCGGCGATTTTCATTTCAACGGGCACAAGCTGCTCAGCAACGATCCGGACTGCGCGCGCGCCCTCGCGAAATACCGGATCAATCCCGGCAACGTCGGCAAGGGCAGCCGCCATGATCCGCAGTTCGCCGTGATGATCGAGCGTGCGATCGACTACGGCAAACCGGTCCGCATCGGCGTCAACTGGGGAAGCCTCGACCAGGACCTGCTCGCGTCGCTGATGGACGAGAACGCGAAGTCGGCGAATCCGCTCGATGCAGCGCACATGATGCGCGAGGCGCTCGTCACCTCCGCGATTCGCAGTGCGCAGTTTGCCGAGTCTCTCGGACTGCCGGGCGATCGGATCATCCTCGCGTGCAAGGTGTCGAGCGTCCAGGACCTGATCGCCGTGTATACGGAACTCGCCCGCCGCTGCGATTACCCGCTGCATCTCGGCCTGACCGAGGCCGGCATGGGCTCGAAGGGGATCGTCGCCTCGACGGCCGCGCTGGCGGTGCTGTTGCAGCAGGGGATCGGCGACACGATCCGCATTTCGCTCACCCCCGAGCCGAACGGCGATCGCACGAAGGAAGTCATCGTTGCGCAGGAAATCCTGCAGACGATGGGTCTGCGCTCGTTCTCGCCGTTGGTGAGCGCGTGCCCGGGATGCGGTCGTACGACGAGCGCATTCTTCCAGGACCTCGCCGACAAGATCCAGACTTACCTGCGCGCGCAAATGCCGCAATGGCGCAAGCGCTATCCCGGCGTCGAGAACATGACCGTCGCCGTCATGGGCTGCGTCGTCAACGGTCCCGGCGAATCGAAGATGGCGAATGTCGGCATCAGCCTGCCTGGCACCGGAGAGATTCCCGTCGCGCCCGTGTATGTCGACGGACAGAAGACGGTCACACTGAAAGGCGACGACATCGCCGAGGAGTTCGAGCAGATCGTCGCCGATTACGTTCGCGCGACCTACGGCGGCGAGCCGCCGGCTGCTCACCTGCGCCCCGAGCGCAAATCGATCGCGATCCGCCAGGCGCATACGGCGTCGGGTCGTTCGCGGCCGCCGGGAGCCGACCTCAACAGCTGACCCTGGGTCAGAGCAACAAGCGCGTATCGTTGCCGCGGAGATTCGAGATGTTTTCGCACGCGAAAAGCTCGCTCGATCGTGCCGGCCCGCTCGATCCCGTATCGGACGTCGATGGCGCTGCGCGTCCGGCGCCGTCGACGCGACCGGTACGAATCCTGGTGGCCGACGACAATCGCGATGCTGCAGCCAGCCTCGCGACGTTGCTGTCGCTCGACGGTCACGAGGTTTCCGTCGCCTACGACGGCAGGGCCGCGCTCGGATCGGCGGAGACGTTTCGGCCCGATGTCGCGCTGCTCGACA
>DASSEA010000298.1:0-2024 GCA_035696805.1 Casimicrobiaceae bacterium | reverse complement strand
CTGTTCACGGAACTGCAGGCGCGCACGCGCGAATTGACGCGATCGGTCGGCGAACTGAAGGCATTGGGCGAGGTCGGCCAGGCGGTCAGTTCGACGCTCGATCTCGAAACGGTGCTCGCGACGATCGTCTCGCGCGCGACGGAGCTCGCCGGCATGGATGGCGGATCGATCTGGGAATACGACGAGGCGCGCGAGGCGTTTTGCGTGCGCGCCACCGATCGCCTGCCCGACGCCCTGACCGCCGTGCTGCGCGACGCGCCGATTCGCAAGGGCGAAGGCGCGCTCGGACGCCTCGCGGTGAGCGGCGAGGCCGTGGAAATTCGAAACATCGCCGACGAACGCAGCTATCCGACGCGGGTGCGCGAGGTCCTCGTGCAGTGCGGCTACCGTTCGGTGCTGGCGGTGCCCCTCGTGCGAGAGGATCACCTGCTCGGCGCACTCGTCGTGCACCGGAGGACGCCGGGCGCATTTGCGCTCGAGATCATCGGCCTCGTGCGGACGTTTGCGACGCAATCGGCGCTCGCAATCCAAAACGCCCAGCTGTTCCGCGAAATCGATGCGAAGAGCCGCCAGCTCGAAGTCGCGAGCCGGCACAAGAGCGAGTTCCTCGCCAACATGTCGCACGAGCTGCGCACGCCGCTCAACGCGATCATCGGGTTTTCGGAGGTGCTGGCCGAGCGGATGTTCGGCGACATCAACGACAAGCAGGCCGAATACCTGGCCGACATCCTGGAGTCCGGACGCCACCTGCTCTCGCTGATCAACGACATTCTCGACCTGTCGAAAATCGAGGCAGGCCGCATGGAGCTCGATGTCACGCACTTCGACCTGAACGCGGCGATCGAGAACACGCTGATCCTGGTGCGCGAGCGGGCGCAGCGGCACGCGATAGCGCTTCGCCACGACCTCGACGAACGGCTCGGGATGATCCACGCCGACGAGCGCAAGCTGAAGCAGGTCTTGCTGAACCTGCTATCGAACGCGCTCAAATTCACGCCGGATGGCGGCCATATCGACGTGCGCGCGCGCCGTCACGACGCCGTCGTCGAGATCGGGGTCTCGGATACGGGCGTCGGCATCGCGCCGGAAGACCAGGCGACGGTATTCGAGGAATTCCGGCAGGTCGGTGCTGCCGCAAAGAAGGTCGAGGGCACCGGACTCGGGCTCGCCATCTCGCGCAAGATCATCGAGTTGCACGGCGGCACGATTCGGGTCGACAGTCGGCTGGGCTCAGGCTCGACGTTCACGATCACGTTACCGCTCGCGCGTACCGGCGCGTGAGCCGCCGGCGGCGCGCGACGACGATCAGCGCAGCGAGGCGTTGACGCCGGCGAGCGCTGCGTTGCCGGGAACGAGTTCGGCGTCGCCGAGCGTGTTCAACGGCGCCACGACGGTGTGCAGCGACGCGTGCATGTCGGCGGCATCCGCGTCGACATAAAGCAGCCCGGTGACGACTTCGCCGCGCGCGCGCCGCGCTTCGAGATACGCCATCGCCGCGACCTTGTCCGACGGATCGTAGGTCGGGTCGAGCTTGTGCAGGCGCAGCGTGCCGCCATCGTGCAGCACCACGTCGCGCACGCCGCCCGCCGGATAGTCGGTGGTGATCGGCGCCCGCTCGGGCATGAAGTCGAGCCGGTTCACCGCGTCGTTGTGCTCGCGCACGTAGTCGTAGCTCTTCGTCGAGCCCGGATGATTGTTGAACGCGACGCACGGGCTCACGACGTCGATGAACGCCGCGCCACGATGCGCGACGGCGGCCTTGATCAGCGGCACGAGCTGCGCCTTGTCGCCGGAGAAACCGCGGGCGACGAACGTCGCGCCCAGCGCGAGCGCGAGCAGCACGAGGTCGATCGGCTCGTCGCTGTTGATCGCGCCGCGCTTGCTCTTGCTGCCCTTGTCGGCGGTGGCGGAGAACTGGCCCTTCGTCAGGCCGTACACGCCGTTGTTCTCGACGATGTAGACCATGTTCACGCCACGGCGCAGCACGTGCGCGAACTGTCCGAGGCCGATCGACGCCGAATCGC
>DASSEA010000297.1:0-2567 GCA_035696805.1 Casimicrobiaceae bacterium | reverse complement strand
CGGCGCCATCAGCCACGCGGTCGCGCCGAAACTCACGCAGGTGCTGTTGAACACGGCGTTCAACATGTTCCCGGATTCGGCGGCCGCGCAAGGCAAGCAGGACGGCGAGCCGCAGCCGCTGACCGCCGAGCAGATGGCGTTTGCACAGTTGACGCAAGGGATTCACTGGTAGGTGCGACTTCGGGGTCGTGTCGACTTATTGCTCCGACCCCGAAGTCCGCTCGACTTATTGCTCCGACCCGACGTCACGCGGCGTGCCGCCGCGCGTCAGCACGCGCGGCGACGATCTCGGCATGCGTGCGTTCGAACACTTCCCGGTCGCCGAGAAGCGCGTTGTGTCCGACGCCGACCACCGTCACGTCGATTGCACCGGGAAGCTCGGCCGACGTCTGCGGTGCCACCATCGAGTCGTGCCACGACCACAGCGACACGAAGCGCAGCGCCGGATCGAGCGGGGTGCGGTTCAACGCAGCGAGCCACGCGTTGCCGGGTCGCAGTTGCGCCAGCGACGTTCCGGTCAGTAGCCACGCGTGCATGCTCCCGTGATGCGGGCTGCCGATCGTCAGCACGCGTGCGAGCTTCGCCGTGCCGTATTTGCGCGCATACGCCCTAATGACGAGACCGCCCATGCTGTGCGCGATGATCATCATCGACCGCGCACCGGTCACCTGAACGATCGCGTCGATCTTGGCGGCGACCTGATCGGCAAAATCCTCGATCGAGGCGAGCGGCGGTCCATACGACAAGCTGTAGAGGCCGCCGAGGCCGCGGCGCGTCAGGTACCGCGTCATCCGCATCCAGACACCGGCATTGCAGAGCACCCCGTGCAGCAGCAGCACCGGAATATCGACGCGCGCAGGCGCCGGATCGCGCACGAGCCAGCCGTAGAACATCATTCGCGGCGCCGCACCAGCGAGCGTCCGATATTCGCGCCAAACGAGCCGGAACGTCGCGCGCCAGCCGATGCGCACTTCGCGTGGACGACGCGCTCGCCAGAACCACGCGATGGCGAAGTACACACCGCAAAGAAACAGCACGATGCCGAAATACAGCACGAACACCCCGCCAATCCACGGCCAGGCGGCGCTGCCCGCGGCGACGGATCGCCACGCGACGATTGCGTAGGCCGACATGCCCGCGATCGCCGCAAGCCACAGCGTGACAGCGGTCCACATCGCGGCCGGCGTTCAGGCCGACTCCGCGTGCAGCGCCCGCCAGCTTCGCAACGCGTTGACGGCCGAGTGCAGCTCGGGCAGCAGCACGACGCCAGGCAGCGTCTTGCGAACCCTTCGCGTCATGTCGCCCCCGGCCCACAGCGCGATCGACGCCGGAAGATGCCGACGCAGGCTCGCGAGCCCGTCGGTCGCCTGGCGCAAGGGAAACGCTGCGGAGAACGACAGCGAAACGATGTCGGCCCTGTGCGCGATCGCCGCGCGGCGCACGTCCTCGAGCGGCGTCTGCGGCCCGAGCGATATGCAAAGCGCGCCTTCGGGCGCAAGCAGCGCTTCGAGCATCAAGAGGCCGAGCCCGTGCTGTTCGTTCGACAGCGTCGTCAGCAGCAGGCACGGAGTGCCGCCCTGTCGCGGAAAGGCGTTGATCGCCGTTCGCAGCGCGGCCTTCAGCAGTTCCGTATACAGGTGCTCCTCGAACACGAACAGTTCCCCGCGCATCCACGCATCGCCCACCGCGCGGTTGAGCGGTGCCACGGTTTCGAGAACGAAGCGCTGCAACCCCTGTCGCATCAGCCATTGCGTCAGCGCGTGTTGCAGTCGCGATGGATCGTGCGTCTTCAACATCGCGACGACATCGGTTTCGAGTGCGGGCAGCGTCGCCGCACGGCGCGCGGGCGCGCGCGAGTCGGCGAGCGCATTCAACTCGGGAAGCGACAGGCCGATGATCTTGCCGGGCCGCACACCGACGTCCATCAATCGCTTGATCGAGCGCAGCTTCTCGGTTTCGGCCACCGTGTACTGGCGCTCGCCATTTTCATCACGCGCGGGCTTGGGGAATCCGTAGCGTCGCTCCCACATGCGCAGCACGTCCTTGGACAAGCCGGTCTCGCGCTCGACGGCGCTGATGTTCTGGGCGATATCGGGAATATCGTCGTGACTCATCGTGCTAACGATCGGGATTGACCCGCGCAGGATTCGACGGGTATCGTACCGCTCAACACGCCGTCCAGGACAAACCATGAAATCGCGGCGCAACGGATGGCCCATCGCAGGCTTCACGCTGGCCGGCATCGCCGCCGCTGCGCTTGCATGGGCCATGTTCGAAATGCCCGGCCTTGATTTCATCGTCGAAGCACTCCGGCCGATCGCCGTCGTGGCGGAGTCGACGGACGACGCAGCGGGCGATGCACTGGTCCCGAACGACGCGGGCGACAGCTTCCTGCCGGTCCCCTCGCCGCTCGACGACGACCGCGTCATCGCGGCGCTGGCTCCGCTCGCCCCCCTGTCCTGCCGTCGCGACGATCCCGTGGTCACGACGAGCGATGCAGGCGCCGATGCGTTGGATGCGCCGCTCGCCTCGTATGCGTCGCCGATGCAAGTTGCCGCCGTGGGTCC
>DASSEA010000296.1:0-7819 GCA_035696805.1 Casimicrobiaceae bacterium | reverse complement strand
GAGCGCGGCGGACGGCAACACGGCCAATCGGTCCTGCAGATGTATCACGCGGTCTCCGAACGATGTGCGCCCGAGCGGCGGCGAGGATGCGCGACTTCGCGCCGACCGCAGTATGTCTCGGGCCCCGTGCGCGCGCGCCATGGGGTCGAGTCGGTTCGAACAACCGGCGGCGGATCGATTATCATTATTGCGCCAACGGGGCGCTATGCGCGCTGGCGCCTCGCGCGAAACGCATAGCCACCCGAAGAACAACATGAGTTCGTTGCCGACGCAGCAATCCGGCCGGGCAGACCTGCTCGCCGCGCACGGATCCGGCCATCTTCAGCGCCTGCTCTCCGCGCTGGCGCGTGGAACGTCGATTCCCTGCCGCATCGTCTTCCCCGGCGGCACCGAATTTCGCAACAGCGACGCACCGCCGCGCTTCACGATTCGGTTTCGCAACCGTCGCGGGCAGCGCCGGCTGATGCGCTACGGTCACGTCGGCCTGCTCGAAGCGTATTTCGACGGGGACGTCGATGCGGAAGGCGATTTCGCGCTGGCGTTCCGTGCCGCGCTCGAGATCGGATTCAACCGGTCCGGCAACCCGCTCGTCCGTCTGCGCAACCGCTGGCACGAATTCCGGTTCTCGAATCGATCGCCGGCTCAGGCCAAGGCGAACGCGCGGGCGCATTACGGCCTCGGCAAGGCGTTCTACGCGCCGTGGCTCGACCGGATCGGCATGATGTACACGTGCGCCTACTGGAAGGAAGGCACGCGCACGCTCGAAGAGGCGCAGCAGAACAAGATGGACCACGTGTGCCGGAAGGTGCAGCTGCGCCCCGGCGACACGTTCGTCGACGTGGGATGCGGCTGGGGCGGCCTGCTGCGCCACGCGTGGCACCACTACGGCGCAATCGGCACCGGAATCAATGCAACGACCGAGCAGGTCGTCGAATTGCGAGCGGACCTCGCCCGCGAAGGCCTCGCCGACCAGCTGCGCGTGATCGAGTGCGATTTTCGCGAAATGCCGGGGCAATACGACAAACTGCTGTCGATCGGAACGCTCGAGCACGCCGGGCGCGATCAGCTCGTGGACGTGGTGCGCGCCCATGCCCGCGCAATGAAGCCGGGGGGCCTCGGCGTCATCCACTTCATCGGGCACGTCGGTTCGTTCGATACCGAGTTCTGGATCCGCAAGTACATCTTTCCGGGCGGCTGGATACCGAGCCTGCACGAGACGATCGACGCGATGGACGCGTGCGGCCTCGAGGTTGTCGACGTGGAAAACCTGCGCCGGCACTACGCGCTGACGCTCGACGCCTGGGCCGAGCGGTTCGACGCCAATTGGGACGCGATCCACGCGCTCGACCCGGTGCGGTTCAACGAACGGCATCGCCGCATCTGGCGCACGTACCTGTGGTCGTGCGCGGAAATGTTCCGCTCACGAACGTCGCGCACGCATCTGTTCCAGGTGACGGTCTGCAAGGGCAACGTCACCGATTACCCGATGAGCCGCTCGTTCCTCTACGCCCCGGCTTCGTGACGACGTACGCCGCGAAAACGGCGCGGCTTCGCCACGATCTCGACGCAGCCCGAACGCCTGAGGAGGCCGGAATCGGCCTCGCCAAGCCGACGTCCAACCTGTTTCGTGCGCGCCCACAGGCGAGACCCCGCGTCGACCTCGCATGCTTCAACCAGGTCCTGCGCGTCGATACGACGGAGCACGCCGTCGAAGCCGAAGGCATGACTACGTTCGTCGACCTCGCCGACGCGACGCTCGCCGCGGGCGCAATGCCCCGCGTCGTACCGCAGCTCAAATCGATCACGCTGGGGGGCGCGGTCGCTGGCGTCGGCATCGAGGCGACGTCGTTTCGCCACGGCCTCGTGCACGACACGATCACCGCGATGGATATCCTGACCGGCGACGGCCGCATCGTTACCTGCACGGCGAACAACGAGCATCGTGATCTCTTTCACGGCTTCCCCAATTCGTATGGAACGCTTGGTTACGCGCTCAAGCTCACCGCACGCACGATGCCTGTCAAGCGCCATGTCCGCGTCGAGCACACGCACCACGACGATGCGGACGCCTTCTTTGCAGACGTGGCGCGGCGCTGCGAGGATCCCGGTGTCGACTTCGTGGATGGCGTCGTGTTCGGTGCGAACGAGCTCGTCCTGTCGTGCGGGACCTTCGTCGACGAAGCGCCCTACGTCAGCGATTACACGTTCGAGCGGATGTATTACCAGTCGCTGCGCGATCGCCCGGTCGACTACCTGACGACGCGCGATTACCTCTGGCGCTGGGACACGGACTGGTTCTGGTGCTCGAAGAACGTCGGCGCGCAGCATCCGCTCGTCCGGCGCCTGCTGGGCAGGAAACGCCTCAATTCGATCACTTACCAGAAGATCATGCGGGGCAATGCACGCTGGGGGATCATGGGCGCGATCAATCGGCTCCGCGGCATGCACACCGAAGCGGTCATCCAGGACGTCGACATCCCGCTCTCGCGCGCGCGCGAGTTCCTCGACTTCCTTCTTGCGGAAGTGGGACTCCTGCCGATCTGGATCTGCCCGATTCGAGCCCCCGACGTGGCCACGTCAGCGACGCTGTATCCGCTGCCGGTCGGCACGCTGTCGGTCAATTTCGGCTTCTGGGACACCGTCGTGTCGCGTGAACCCCGGGAGCCCGGTTTCGTCAACCGCAGGATCGAGCGGGCGGTGACGGCGCTCGGCGGCATCAAGTCGCTGTATTCGGATTCGTACTTCAGCGAGGAGGCGTTCTGGTCGACCTACAACCAGCCCGCGTACGCGGCGTTGAAGGCCCGTTACGATCCGCGCGGCGCGTTCGGCGATCTGTATTCGAAATGCGTGCTCCGCGCGCGCTGAACGACCGCTAAATCACCCGCGAGTAGGTCGCCCGCTCGCGCGCTTCGCGCAAGTGCCGGTCGAAGATCATCGCCACCGTGCGGACCAGCATGCGGCCGCGTGGTGTGACGACGAGCCCGCCTGCCGACAGCGTCACGAGATCATCCGCGGCGAGCGGCGCCAGTGCGTCGAGCTCGCGCGCGAAATAGTCGCCGAACACCACATCATGCCTGCGCTCGACGGACGCGTAGTCGAGCCTGAATTCGCACATAAGCTTCTGGATGACGTCGCGCCGCAACACGTCGTCCGCATCGAGCTCGATGCCGCGCAGGACCGGCAAACGCCGTTCGTCCAGCGCGCCGTAGTATTTGTCCAGCGTCTTGACGTTCTGCACGTAACGCGTTCCGATCTTGCCGATCGCCGAGATCCCGAAGGCGACGAGGTCGCAATCCGGGCGCGTCGAGTAGCCCTGGAAATTGCGATGCAGCGTACCCTCGCGCAGCGCGACCGCGAGTTCGTCGTCGGGCCGCGCGAAGTGGTCCATCCCGATGTAGACGTAACCCGCGCGTGTCAGCTTGTCGATCGCCGTCTGCAGAATCGCGAGTTTCGTGTCGGCCACGGGCAGCTCATCGGCGACGATCTGGCGCTGTGCCTTGAACAGGTGCGGGACGTGCGCGTAGCCGTACAGCGCCACGCGGTCGGGCGCGAGGTCGATCACCTTGTCGAGCGTCGCCGTGAAGCCGGAAACCGTTTGCAGCGGCAGGCCATAGATCAGGTCCGTGTTGATCGACTGGAAACCGTTGGTCCTCGCCGCTTCGATCACCGCGCGTGTCTCCGCCTCGGACTGAATGCGATTGACGGCCTTCTGCACCGCCGGGTCGAAGTCCTGGATGCCGAGCGAGATACGATTGAATCCGAGTTCGCGCAGGAACGCGACGGTTGCAACGTCCACCTTCCGCGGATCGATCTCGATCGATACCTCGGTGTCGTCGCCGAATGCAAAGGCGTTTCGCAGCATTTGCATCAGCGTCGACATCTCCTCGTGCGCGAGGAACGTCGGCGTACCGCCGCCCCAATGAAGCTGCTGGACGCGGCGGTCGCCTTCGATCAGCGACGAGACGATGTCGATTTCCTGTCCCAGGTACCTGACGTATTTCGCGGAGCGCCCGCGGTTCGCCGTGATGATCTTGTTGCACGCGCAGTAGTAGCAGACGGTGTTGCAGAACGGCAGATGCACATAGAGCGACAGCGGCTGCTCGATGCCCGCCTGGTTGCGGGCCGCCAGCGCGTCCACGTAGTCGGCAGGCGTGAACCGATCGTGAAAGCGATCGGCGGTCGGGTACGACGTGTAGCGCGGACCGAATCCGTCGTACTTGCGGATCAATGCCGGGTCGAAACGGAAATTGCCGTGAAGAAGAGGACTCGCGGGTGCGTTCATGCCGCCAACGATAGCCAGGTCGCCGTTCCCGTGCCTTGCGCGAGATCAAACCGGCGCGCCAGACCCCGCCGGGCGCCGCAGCGCGCGGTCGAACGTTCGTGCAACGCCGTCAGTGGCTCGTGCCGGCCGAGCGCGTCGTCTTGTTGAAGACGTTGTACTTGCCCGATGGCTTGACCATCGGGATGCGCTTGATCTCCTTGAACGTCGCCGCGTCGTAGACGACGATCGCCCCGTCGTTGTCCCATATGCTCGCGAGGGCGAACCTTCCATCGCGCGTGAATTCGATGTGCGCCGCCGTCTTGCCCGGCGCGGGACGCAGCGTCGCCACGATCTCGAGCGACCGCTTGTCGATGACCTGCAGCACGTCCTTGCTCGCGCTGTTGAACGCGTCGACCCACGCATAGGGCGTCTGCTCGTGGCTGCGCATGAAAAACCCCGGCCCTGCCGTCGGGATCTGCGCAACCGTTTTCCAGGTCTTCATGTCGACGATCGTGACCTGTGCCTCTTTCAGGTTCGGCGTCGCGAGCACCGGGCGGCCTTTCCATTCCCAGGTGATGCCGGAGCCGAGATGCGGCAGCCCCGGCAAATCGACGGTCGCGATCCTCCGGCGCACGTTCAGGTTCACGACCTGTCCCGTGTGTCCGTCGCGCGCGGCACCGATCACGTGGTCGTACGACGGGTCGAAAAAGAAATCGTCGAGGATCTCGTCCAGCACGGTGCGGCGGATGCCGTAGGGCCTGGGCGCTGAAATCGCCTCGCCCATCCGGTAGTCGTGGACGAGGCCCTCGTAGACCGGACCGGTCTTGTCGCCATAGGGCAATTCCCACAACTCGGGAATGTCCTTCAGCGCGACAACGAAGCTTTCGCGCGGCGCCGCGTCGTAGACGGCCGAGACGCGCGAACCGCGCCCTTTCGCATCCCGAACGGGAATCATCTTGAGCAGCGACAGATCGCGCGCGTCGAGCATGACGAGCGTCTGCGGCAGGTAGTTGCCGACGAGTACATAGCGGCCGTCCGATGACACGGCCAGGTTGCGCGTGTTGATGCCCGCGCGCACTTCCGCGATCAGCGTCAGGTTCCAGATATCGTAGAGACTGATCCAGCCGTCGCGCGAGGCGAAATAGACGAAGCGGCCGTCCGGCGAAAATTTCGGCCCGCCGTGCAGCGCAAAGCGCGTCGCGAAACGCCGTACCGGCTCGAACGTATCGCCATCGAGGATCGTCGCGTGGTGGTCGCCGCTTTCGACGACGACGAACAGGTTGCGGGGATCCGCGGCGAACACCGGACGCGTGCCAAGCGCGCTCGTCCGCGCGTGCTCGATATGACTCGCGACGATCTCGCGGTCGCCCCAGACGGGCGACTGCGCGGGAGGCGCATAAACGTACGCCGCGAGCGCATCGATCTCCGCCGCCGAGAGCCGGTCGGCGAACCCTGCCATCTGGGTTGCGATACGACCGTGGGCGATCGTATCGACCGCCGCGGGCTTGCGCAGCCGCTCGAGATTCTCGGGCAACAGCGCCGGTCCCGTGCCGCCCAGGCGCTCCACGCCATGACACGACGCGCAATGCGTGGCGTAGTTGGCGACGGCGTCGTTGACGCCGGTCGCAGCGGCGGTCGTCGCGAACAGCGCGATGCCTGCCGCAATGAGACGTGTGAGGATCATGCCGACGGCGAGCCTGCGAGGGCGGGCGCCGCGCGCGCAGTATCTGCCGCCCGGCTGATCCGAATGTAGGGCTTCATCGGCAGGCGCTCGCGGCCCGGTGCGATCCCCAGTTCGTCGTCGTCGAGGTAGCACGCCGGATCTTCAGCCCACGCATCGCCGTACGCTTTCCAGGCGCGCACGCGCGTATTGCCGCCACAGATCGCGAAATACGTGCACTCGCCACAGCGCCCGCTCACGCGGCGCGGCCGTGCCTTGAGCCCGGCCATGATGGGATCCGACACGTCGCTCCAGATCGCTGAAAACGGGCGCTCCTTGACATTGCCGAGCGTGTAGTCCCACCAGAACGTGTCCGGGTGCACGTTGCCGAGGTTGTCGATGTTCGCGACGTTCACGCCCGACGCGTTCCCGCCCCACTGCGCCAGCTTGGCGTGCAGATGCCCGGCCCGCTCTGGAAAGCGCGCGCGGGCCCACTGCAGCAGATAGACGCCGTCGGCGTCGTTGTTGCCGGTCACGAACTCCGTCGGCAACCCGGCTTCGCCATGGCGCCAGCACGCATCGAACAGCAGGTCCATCGCGCGCCGGGTCGTGAGCAGCGCCGCATCGGTCTTGCGATTGATATTGCCGCGTCCGCCGTAGTTCAAATGCGACAGGTAGAACTTGGCGATGTCCTCGGCCTCGATCAGTTCGAGCAGCGCCGGCAGATCGTGCGCGTTGTCCTGAGTCAGCGTGAAGCGCAGGCCGACCTTGATGTTCGCGTCGCGCAGGCGCCGGACGGCGGCGAGCGACGCTGCGAACGCCCCCGCCTTGCGCCGGAAGCGGTCGTGCGTCGCTTCGAGCCCGTCGAGGCTGATGCCGACGTAGTCGTAGTTGATCGCCGCGATCTTCGGCAGCATCGCTTCGTCGATCAGCGTGCCGTTCGTCGACAGGCCGACGTAGAAGCCCATCGCCTTCGCGCGCCGGGAGATGTCGAAGATCTCCGGATGCAAAAGCGGTTCGCCGCCTGAAAGGATCAATACCGGAACCCCGAATGCGCGCAGGTCGTCCATCGTCGCGTCGATCTGCGCGCGCGAGAGCTCGCCCGGAAAGTCGATGTCGGCGGAGATCGAATAGCAGTGCTGGCAGGCGAGGTTGCAGCGGCGAATCAGGTTCCAGATGACGACCGGCCCCGGCGGGTCGCGCCGCGGAGCCACGGCGGTGGGCCGGCGGAGTTCCTGCATGTACTGTGAAACGCGAAACATCGATGCCTACCTCGAGTTGGAATCGGTCGGCGCGACGGGCCCGAGCCGCAGTCCGGTCTTTTTCAGGATGCGCGTACTGAACAGCACGTCGTGCGCTCGCACGGCGTCTCCAAGAAGACCGGCGATCTGCTCCACCTTGCCAGCGACCTCGGCGCGGTCGCGTCCGTGAACCATCGCGAACAGGTTGTACGGCCATACCGGCAGGCGTCGCGGCCGGCGATAGCAATGCGTGACGCTCGCAAGTGCACCGACACGCGCGCCGAGCGCATCGACCCGCGCATCGTCGACGTCCCACACGCTCATCCCGTTTGCGCGCCAGCCGAGCGCGTAATGATTCGGAACCACGCCGATCCTGCGGATTCGTCCATCGGCGAGCATGGCGTCGACCCGCGCACGCACGAGCGCCGGTGTGACGCCAAGCACGTCCGCCACGGCATCGTACGGGCGCGCGGTCAGCGGCAGTCCGCCCTGCAGCCGGCGCACGATGCGGCGGTCGAGGCGCGCGAGGTCGGCGCCGTCGAACACCGGCGCGCCTCGCGTTGCTGGCGTGCGTTCGAGCGATGGAAGGCCCATCCGGTCGTCCATCAGATCGACGCCTTGAGGTCGAGGCCGACGAAATATTCGCGCTCCTTCGGG
>DASSEA010000295.1:0-2733 GCA_035696805.1 Casimicrobiaceae bacterium | reverse complement strand
GATCAACGTCGACGGAGGACGCCACATCGCGCTGTAGCGGGCGGGCCCTGCCGCCTCGGCTTATGGGTCCGACCCCGAAGTCGCCGGCGCGTGCACGTCGATCGCCGGCGTGCCTCCGCCTTTCGCACCGACCCGCGCAGCGAGCCGTTCGAGATAAAGGTCGACGATGCCGTGAGTCGCTAGCGATACGCGCGTCCGCTCGAGATAATCCGCCGACGAGCCGAACGCGCCGCACGCATGCGCGATCACGTCGGCCTGCTCCTCGATCGTCAGCTTGCACGTGTATTGCGCGTGATCGCGACGGACGACGAAGCCGAGCGCGACCTGCTGCCGTCCTTCGCAATCGACGTGCAGCCAGCGGGGGGCGTAGGCGCCCGTCACCATCTCGCGACGCCACAGCAGATGCAGTTCGTCCATCGCGCACGGCGCCGGCAGCCGATAGACGACGCCGCGGCACGACCCGCCGCGATCGAGCGCGAGCACGAGACCCGGCGCGTTCGGCTTGCCGCGCGACGCGAGCGACCACAGGCAGAAGCGGCGGTGCAGGCCGTGCACCGACGCGCGGCGCGCCTCCACGAACGGGAACAGCGGATTCCAGAGCAGCGACCCGTACGCGAACACCCACCAGCCGGCCCCGCGCGGTTTGGCATTGAGGGTACGGGTGAGTGAAGCCGACAGCTGCTCGTCCGTCAGCGCGTGACCTTCGGCGAGCGCCTCGACGTAGACCTCGCGCATCCGGCCCTCTTCGAGGTCGCGCCGCGACAGCGTCATGATCTCTCGCCGGTCATCGACGCGAACCGCATCCGAATCATGCTTCTTCGTACGCCTTGGGATCGCGGCGGAGCTTTTGCAGTTCGACGTTCGCCTCACGCCGCAACGCGCCACGCGATTTGCCATGCGGGCCGCCCTTGCCGAGCAGCGGCGAACGCGCGACCGGATTGCGCGGTTTTGGAACGGCGTGCGATTTCGCGCGCTTCATGGGACGGCCGGTGTGCGCACGAGCGCGCCGGCGACCGCTGGTTTCGTGGCGCGCGTCCGTGCGGCATCGGTGAGAAACAGAGCCTGCAGATCGTTCAGAAACCGCCTGCCGAGCGCCGTCGGTTTCAATACCGCAGGATCCGGCTCGAGCAGGCCCTTGCGCGTGGCTTCGGTGATGCCGCGCGACGCAATCGACAGCGGCATGCCGGTGCGCTCAGCGAACAGCGCGGCAGGCACACCCTCGGAAAGCCGCAGGGCGTTCAGCATGAATTCGAACGGGAGGTCGCCCCTGGAGACGTCCGCCTCCTCCTGCAGTGGTTCGCCGCGGGCCGCGCGGTCGAGGTAAGACTGCGGGTGCTTCCATCGCAGTTGCCGCACGATGCGATCGGCGAATGACAGTTTCGAATGCGCGCCCGCCCCGATGCCGAGGTAATCGCCAAAGCGCCAGTAGTTGAGGTTGTGCCGGCATTCGCGTGACGGCTTCGCGTGCGCCGACGTTTCGTAATGCACATAGCCCGCGTGCGCGAGCATGTCGACGACAGCTTCCTCGATGTCCGCCGCCTGTTCGTCGTCGGGTAACGGCGGCGGGAAGCGGTGAAACAGCGTGTTGGGCTCGAGCGTCAATTGGTAGAACGACAGGTGGGGCGGCGCAAAGGCGAGCGCGGCCGCGACGTCACGCGTCGCATCATCGACGTTCTGCCCCGGCAGCGCGAACATCAGGTCGAGATTGACGTTGTCGAAAATCATCAGCGCAGCTTCAGCGGCGCGTCGCGCCTCGGCCGCGTCATGCACGCGGCCTAGCGCGTGCAGAAAGCGATCGTCGAAGCTCTGGATGCCGAGCGACAGGCGATTGACGCCCGCGGCGAAAAAATCGGCGAATTTGCCGCGTTCGAACGTACCGGGGTTCGCTTCGAGGGTTATCTCGGCGTCGGGTGCGAGCGGCAAACGTGCCCGAATCGCCGAAAGCAGGCGCTCGATCGACGCGGCCGGCAACAGGCTCGGCGTACCGCCGCCGATGAATACCGTGTGGACCTTGCGTCCCCACACCGACGGCAGCGCACTTTCGAGGTCTGCGATCAGCGCATCGACATAAGCGTCGTGCGGGAGCGCGTCCGTGCCACGCCATGCGTGCGAATTGAAATCGCAGTACGGACACTTTCGCAGGCACCATGGAATGTGCACGTACAGCGACAACGGTGGCAGCGCCTTGAACTGCGGACGAGTCAGCGCAGCGACGTCGAACGGATGCACGTCACTCATGGCCGATGTCGGCGGTCACACACGTCGCGTTCGCCGTCCAGGTCACGGTGCGTTCATGCCGCGCGCTCCTCGCCGAGGCGCGCGATCAATGCGCGCAACGCCTGCCCGCGATGCGAGAGCGCGTTCTTGCGCGCAAGCGGCAACTCGGCGCCGGTCAACCCCGAATCGCGATCCTCGAAGTGCGGGTCGTAACCGAAGCCCCCGCTGCCGCGTGGCGTATCGACGACGGTGCCGTGCCAGATGCCCTCCGCGACGATCGGTTGCGGATCCCGCGAATGCCGGACCAGCACCAGCACGCAGTAGTAATGCGCGCGACGGTCTGCGACACCCTGCAGCGCCGACACGAGTGCCGCGTTGTTGCGCGCGTCCGATTTTGGCTCGCCTGCGTAACGCGCGCTGAGGACGCCCGGGGCCCCGCCGAGCGCATCGACGCAGATACCCGAATCGTCGGCGAGCGCCGGCAGCCCGCAGTGCGTACTCGCGTGGCGTGCCTTG
>DASSEA010000294.1:0-4346 GCA_035696805.1 Casimicrobiaceae bacterium | reverse complement strand
GACCATCGCCGCGAGCTGCCGCTGATGACTGTGCACGCCGCCCGGCGACAGCAGCCCGAGCACGTGCAGCGTCGCGCGTCCGGCACGCGCGGTCGCGACCGCCTCCTCGAGCACCGGATTGCGCGCGAACTGACCATCGCGGATCGCGACGTCGATGCGCGTGTAATCCTGATACACGACGCGGCCCGCGCCGATGTTGAGATGCCCGACTTCTGAGTTCCCCATCTGGCCCTCGGGCAGCCCGACGCGCAGTTCGGATGCGTCGATCGTCGTATGCGGATACGTCGCGAGCAGCCGCCGCCAGTTCGGCGCGTCGGCGCGCGTGATCGCGTTGTCGGGTGCATCCTCACGGCAGCCGAAGCCGTCGAGGATGATCAGGACGACGGGCCGCACGGCGGGCCGGACGCGTGCAGGACGCGTGGCGGGCAACGTTGCGGGAGGCGCGAGGGTGTCCATCCGATCGGCACCGGCGACGCTTCGGGCGTGCACCGTAAGCTATCATTTTAGTCTTTGCCCCGATTCGGCCTCATGCTGCCTTTCCTCGAAAAAAACTGGCCGCTCGTCCTGGTGTTCGTGCTATCCGGCGTCATGCTGCTGTGGCCGCTGCTCCAGCGGCGGCTGTCGCCGGTACGGGAAATCGGCACGTTCGATGCGACGCGGCTCATCAACACGGCAAACCCGATCGTCCTGGATGTTCGCGAACCGAAGGAATTCACCGGCGCCCAATTGCCGAACGCGATGCACATTCCCTTGTCACAACTGAAGGACCGAGGCACCGAGCTCGCGAAATTCGTCGCGCGGCCGGTCATCGTTTATTGCGACCGTGGCCAGCGTGGCGGTGCGGCCGCATCGGCGCTGGCCAAACTGGGTTTCACGCGCGTGCAAAGCCTGCGGGGCGGACTCCGTGCTTGGCGCGACGCCGGACTGCCGATTCAGAAGATCTGATGGACACCTCGCAACCGAACGCTTCGCCGCGGGTCACGATGTACACGACGGCCTATTGCGGTTACTGCATCCGCGCGGAGCGCCTGCTCGCTGCCCGCGGCGTCGACGACGTGTTCAAGGTTCGCGTCGACGAGAATCCCGCCGAACGCATCACGATGATGCAGCGCACTGGGCGGCGCACGGTGCCGCAGATCTACATTGGCGAACACCACGTCGGCGGCTACGATGATCTTGCAGCGCTCGATCGCGCCGGCCGGCTGATGGCGCTGCTCGCCGGCAAATCAGCGTAGCGGTTTGGCCCCGCGGGCCCGCATCGTTCCTGCAGCCACGCAGTTCGATGCAGAGTGGCCGCCGTCTCCGAGGAACGCAGCGGTTCGCCTAAGGTAAAATCGCCGGCTCGCCCGCATCCTCCGGAGTTCTCCCGCATGGCCGATTCGCAGCCCGCACCGAACGCGGACTTGCCCCCCGCATCCGCGCAAGGCGGCACCACCGCGCAGCTTGCGATCGAGAAGATCTACGTCAAGGATCTGTCGCTGGAAAACCCCGGCGCACCGCAGTCGTTCCAGATGGCGGAAGCACCGCAAATCGAAATCGGGCTCCGCACCCGCGGTGAGCAGGTGGCGACCGACGTCTACGAATGCGTGCTGACGCTGACGGTCACGGCGCGCGCGAACGACAAGACGGTGTTCCTGATCGAGGCGGCGCAGGCCGGCGTGTTCGCAGTCCGCGGTGTCCCGCCGAACCAGTTGCAGCAGGTGCTCGCCATCCACTGTCCGACCGTGCTCTTCCCGTACGCGCGCGAAACGATCGCCGACGCGACGATGCGCGCAGGCTTCCCGCCCGTGCATCTCGCGCCGATCAATTTCGAGGCGCTGTACCAGCAACAGCTTGCACAAGCATCCGCCGAAGCACCCGCTGTCACGAATTGACGCAGCGCCGCTGCGCGTCGGGCGCGGCGTGAAGGTCGGGTTCCGCGCTGCGCTGGCCTTCGCCGCCGCCACCTCGTTGTCGCTCGCGTCCGCCGCCGATTTCCGCGTGACGAGCGACCCCGCGACCGTTCTCTACGATGCGCCGTCGGGTCGCGCGCGCCCCCTGTTCGTCTATGGCCGCGACGTGCCGGTCGAAACGCTGGTGAGCGTCGAAGGCTGGACGAAGATTCGCGACGTCAACGGCACGATCGGCTGGATGCAGGCGAAGAGCCTGTCCGAGCGGCGGATGGTCGTCGTGCGGGTCGTTGCCGACGTGCGCGCGTCCCCCGACGACAGCGCGCCGGTCGTGTTCCGCGCCGACCGCGATGTGCTGCTCGAAGTTGCCGAAACGGCGGCATCCCCGTCCGCGACGACGATGCCCGGCTGGCTCAAGGTCCGGCACCGCGACGGGCAGACGGGCTTCATCCGCCTGGCGCAGGTGTTCGGGTTCTGAACGCCTGCGCTGCAGATCGCGTCTGATCGATGAAAGCATTCATGCAGGTTGCCGTCCTCGGCGGCGGCGCATGGGGCACGGCGCTCGCCGTTCATCTCGCCACGCGAAGCCACGTGCGGCCGAAGGTCGCGCTGTACCTGCGGTCTCCGGCACAGGCGCGCGATTGCCTCGCGGCGCGGGAAAATCGTCGGTACCTGCCGCGCGTGGCGCTGCCGCCGTCACTTGCGATCACGTCGTCGCTGGCCGACGTCGCCGACGCCGAACTCCTGATCGCCGCGACCCCGGTCTCCGGGTTGTTGCCGCTCGTGCAGGCGTTGCACGCCACGGCGATCGCGGCGCCGCTGATTTCGCTGTCCAAGGGTTTCGTCGCCACGCCTCACGGCAGCGCGACGTGGTCGCTGCCGCACCAGGCGATCGCGCCGCAGTGGCGACATCCGGTGGGCACGGTGACCGGCCCGACGTTCGCCGTCGAAGTCGCGCAGGGATTGCCGACGGCGCTCGTCGTCGGATCGACCGATGCGGGGTTGACCGCGGCCGTAGCAGCGCTTCTGCGCAGCGACACGCTGCGTGCTTACCCGAGCGACGATCTCGCCGGCATCGAGGTCGGTGGCGCAGTCAAGAACGTGTTCGCCATCGCAGCCGGGGCGAGCGACGCGCTTGGCTTTGGCGACAACGCACGCGCGGCGCTGATCACGCGAGGCCTCGCGGAGTCGGGCCGGTTGTCGGCGGCACTCGGCGGGCGGCGCGAAACGCTGATGGGGCTCGCGGGGCTTGGTGATCTCGTCCTGACGTGCACCGGCAACCTGTCGCGCAATCGTCGCGTGGGTCTCGGTCTCGCGCGTGGGCAACCGCTCGCCGCGATCGTGGCGGAAATCGGCCACGTCGCGGAAGGCATCGAGGCCGCGCGCGCGGCGCGCGATCTCGCGCGCGAGTTCGCACTCGACATGCCGATCGTCGACGCCGTGCATCGCGTGCTCTACGAGGGTGTCGCGCCGCATGACGCGGTGCTCGCGTTGCTCGGCCGGGGGCCGAAGGGGGAATGAAGGAACCGGCGTCGGCGCTCGAGGATCACCCAAACATCTGCTGCCTCCACGCCTCGTATACGGCGACCGCGACCGCGTTCGACAGGTTCAGGCTGCGCACACCCGGGCGCATCGGTATCCGCACCTGCCTGTCGGCGGGAAATTGCGTCAGCACGTCCGCGGGGAGCCCGGACGTTTCACAGCCGAAGGTCAACACGTCGCCCTCCCCATACGTGACGTCGTACGCCGAGCGCGTCGCCTGCGTCGTGAAGGCAAACCAGCGTCGCGGCAGCGCTGCGTCGAGCGTGTCGCGGCATGCGGCGAAGTCGGGATGGACGGTGACGCGCGCGTACTCGTGATAGTCGAGGCCGGCGCGGCGCAGCTCGCGATCGTCCATGCGAAAGCCGAGCGGCTCGACGAGATGAAGCTCGGTCCCCGTGTTCGCCGCCAGCCGGATGACGTTCCCGGTGTTGGGCGGGATTTCCGGATGCACGAGGACGACGGCGAACATCGCGTCGAGTCAGTCAGCCACGCCGCCGTCGTCGCCGCTGAGCGCGCCGTCCGGAAACGGGGCACTCGATCGACCCCGCCGCGACGGGGGCAGCGTCCGTGCGACGACCCACGCGTCGACGCGTCGCGCTCCCGCGGACCGCGCCGCCGTCGCGGCTGCGTTGAGCGTCGCGCCAGTGGTCATCACGTCGTCGACGATCGCGACGGCGAGCCCGTCGAGCCGCTTGACGGCGATGAACGCGTTGCGGACGTTCGACGTTCGTGCGGCGAGCGCGAGCCCCGCTTGCGGCGGTGAATCGCGAACGCGCCGCAGTGCGGCAATGAGCGGAACGGACGTCCGCCGCGACACGCGCCGCGCGATTTCCTGCGCGTGATTGAATCCGCGTGCACGCTGGCGGGCCGGCGCCAGCGGCAAGCCGATCACGCGGTCGGGCAACGGATCGCCGC
>DASSEA010000293.1:0-2283 GCA_035696805.1 Casimicrobiaceae bacterium | reverse complement strand
TGATCGCCGAGGCGCTGCGGCGGGGCGCTCCGCGACGCACGGCTGCGACCTGCGAACCGGAGGGTGCGCAGGCCAGGTGGCTCGATCGTCTCGACGGATGGTTTTGGCGCCAACAGCAGGCCGAGCGCGAGGCCTATCTCGCCGCGTCGGTCGACGTGTTCGAACTCGAACGGCGTCTGGAAGCGCTCGACCGGGGCCGCGAGGCGCGCTACTACTGACGTTTCACCGCGCTTCAGCGCGCTGACTCAGAGGAGTCCTTCCAGCAGCTGTACGTCGACGGCCGTCCCGAGTTCCAGGTCGCCGGCGTCGGCGGGCAGGACGATGAAGCAGTTGGCCTGCGACATCGACGACAGGATGCCTGAACCCTGGTCGCCGGTCGTGCGCACCGTGTACCCGCCCGCGGGCTCGGGCGTCAGAACACCGCGCTGAAACTCCGTGCGGCCCGGGACCTTGCGTATCGCCTTCCCGAGGCGCGCCTTGAACAGCGGCGCGGGTGCCACGTCGCGGCGTCCCTGCAGAATCAGCAGCGCGTCGCGGACGAATTCGTAGAACGTCACCATTACCGACACCGGATTGCCCGGCAGCCCGAAGAAGTGCGCGCCGCCGATCCTGCCGTAGGCGAGGGGCCGCCCCGGCTTCATCGCGATTTTCCAGAACAGCACTTCGCCGAGCTCGTTCATCAGGTCCCGCACGAAATCCGCTTCGCCGACCGACACGCCGCCGGACGTGATCACGACGTCGGCGGTTTCCGCGGCCGTCGCGAACGCGCGCTCGAGGGCGTCGCGTGCATCGGGCACGACCCCCATGTCGACGATGTCGCAATGGATTCGCGACAGCATGCCGTAGAGCGTGTAACGGTTGCTGTCGTAGATTTCGCCGGTCGCGAGCGGCTGGCCGATCGAGCGCAATTCGTCGCCGGTCGAGAAGAACGCGACGCGCAGCTTGCGGTACACGGTCACCTCGTTGATCCCCAGCGACGCGAGCATGCCGAGTTCGGCCGGCCGCACCGGCTGACCCGCGCGAAACACGGTCGCGCCACGTCGCAGGTCCTCGCCGGCGAAGCGGCGATTCTGGCCTTCCTTCGTGACGGCACCGGGCGCGATCGACACGCCGCCGGGGGTTTCGGTGGCGCGCTCCTGCATGACGACCGTGTCCGCGCCGGCGGGCATGACGCCTCCGGTGAAGATCCGCACGGTTTCGCCCGCCCCGAGGGTCCCGCCGAAGGGTTTGCCGGCGAACGACTCGCCCACGCGTCGCAGCGTCGTCGGACCCGAGGACGCGAGGTCGGCGTAGCGAATCGCCCATCCGTCCATCGCCGAGTTGTCGTGGCCGGGCACGTCGAGCGGCGACGCGATGTCGGCGGCGAGCACGCGGTCGAGTGCCGCGCGAATGTGCACCCGCTCGACCGCGGTCACCGGCTGCAGGAACTCGCGGATCAGTGCCCGCGCGCGATCGACGGGCATCGAATCGGGATCGTAATCGTCCGCGCAGGAAAGCTCACGCAGCGTTCGGGTCGTTTCCATCGGCAGTTCCCCGCGTGTTCGCAGCGAGTTCCGCGGCGGTGTTGATGTTGCGAAATGCATCGGCTTCGTCGTCGAACGAAACTTCGGCGACGCGCAGCGTTCGGTACCATGCATCGATCTTGCGGCCGCCGGCGCGCAGAAACGCTTCGAGATGCGGGAGCACGCCGCGCTTCACGAGGGAGAAGACCGGGTGCGGCTGCTCGAACGTGCGCGCGACCGCGAGATCGAGCGGCGTCTGATCGAATGCGGCCGCGAGCCTTTCGACCAGATCATCCGGAAGGAACGGCGAATCGCAGGGGCTCGTGACGACATACGGGGTCGTCGCGGCAGACAGCCCCGCGTGCAAACCTGCGAGCGGACCGGCGAAGCCGCCGATGGCGTCTGCGACCACCGCGTGGCCGAACGCCGCATAGCGGTCGCGATTCTGGTTCGCGTTGATCACGAGCGCGGCGACCTGCGGTCCGAGACGATCGATCACGTGCGCGACCAGCGCCCGCCCATCGAGTTCGACGAGCCCCTTGTCGACGCTCCCCATGCGACGGCCCTGGCCACCCGCGAGCACGATGCCGGTAATGTCGGTCCTGGCGACCACCGCAGCCGACGCGACTCTGATCAGCTCGCCGGCACGCGTCGCGGGGGCGGAGGGGTTGCGGCGTCGGCCCGAAACCGGTGCGCACCGGTGAACAGCAGGTAGTGGCGATTCGTCGCGCGGCCGATCATCGTCATGTCGACCTTCTCCGCGATCTCGTAGCCCATCTGC
>DASSEA010000292.1:0-4655 GCA_035696805.1 Casimicrobiaceae bacterium | reverse complement strand
CGCGCCGAGGTAGTAGAGCGGATTGTTCGCTTCGCCGAACGCATGATTGAAAAGCCATTCGACGCGCAGGAACAGGCGCTGGCCGCCACGCTGCACGAGCTTCAGCATCGCGGGCGCTGCATCCGGATCGACGAAGGAAATGACCCGGCGGCAGGCGAATGGCGCGCACCGCCACCGGGCGGAGGAAACGGGTGCATGAGTTCGATGCTACGGACGCGCGGCGCGGACCGCTATGACATGGATCAAGCACCTCATTACGGTGCCGGCGCCGGTGAATCCGCGGTGTGCGCCGCATACCCGGCGGCGGCTGTTTTCGGCGACGGGGACGGGATGGCGAAAAGCCTGCGTTCAGGCGGGGCGGCGCGCGAGCGTTCGTCGTTGCCGGCGCCACTCGCGCAGCAGGTAGTGCGCGATCGCGCCGAGGACCGTCAGGCCGGCGAAGATCTCGATGAACAGCGCGTAGTCGAGCCGGTATTTGCCCGTCGACGGGTCGTACACGCTGCACAGGATGCGCACCCGATCGAGCACGTCGGTGACCGACGCGAGCGGCGGACGCTCGCCGGCGGCGACGGCGCGGAGCGACGACGTCAGCAGCGACGGATCGAACGTCTCGCCGTAGAACTGGCGCGCGATGCGGCCGTTTGCGTCGACGAGCGTCAGTTGCGCGACGTGGTCGAAGCCGCCTGCGTTCGCGGCGTACGTGAAGCCGAAATCGCGTGTCAGCGCGTCGACGCTACCGGGAGCCGGCGACAGGAAGCGCCAGTCGCGCCGGTCGATGCCTTGCTCGCGCGCGAAGTTCCGCATCGCGGCCGGGTTGTCGAACGGCAGGTTGAAGCCGATCGACGCGACGCGAAACGTGCCCTCGCCGAGTTCGCGGTCGGCCTGCCGCACCGCGCGGTCGACGAACTTCGTCGTCGTGGGGCAGACCTGTCCGCAACCGGTGTAGATGAAACTGACGACGAGCGGCTTGCCGCGAAAGTCCGCGAGGCGCACGCGACGGCCGTCACCGTCGGTGAATGCGTAGTCGTCAAGCGTGCGACCGACGGCCGCCTGGCTTGCGTTCATCGCGGCGTCGTAGTCGAGTGCGGTCGCCGGCGCGACGACGCAGGCGGTGACGATGGCAAGCAGCGCGTGGAGCGTGCCACCGTGCGGCATGCGTCGCGAGGGCACGGCGCTCTAGCCGAGCAGCGTCGCGTCGACGATCGCTGCGGTCAAGAGCAGCGACAACTGGACGAGCGACGCATGGAAATTCGCCATCGCCGTTTGCCGGCCGGGCGCGCGCACGAGCGCGATGCTCTTCTGCAGAAAATAGAACCCGCTCGCTGCCGCCGTGATCGCGTAGAGCCATGACAGCCCGTGACCGATCGGCACCAGCGACGCGGCGACGAGCAGCACCGTGCCGGCCAGAACCGCACGCGCGGCGCGGGCATCGCCCACGACCGCCGGCAGCATCGGCACGCCGGCCGCCTGGTAATCGGCGCGGCACGCGATGGCGAGGCTCCAGAAGTGCGGCGGCGTCCACAGGAACAGCACGATCGCGAGCCACAGCGGCGCCGTGTCGAGCGCACCCGGAGCCACGGCGGCGGCACCCGCCATGACGGCGAAGCTGCCGGCGAGTCCGCCGATGACGATGTTGAGCCACGTGCGGCGCTTCAGCCACACCGTGTAGACGACGCCGTAGAAGAACGCGCCGAGGAACGTATAGAGCGCAGCCAGGGCATTGGTCGCGAGCGCGGCGACGACGACCGATCCTCCGCACATCAGTGCGATCAGCGCGAGCCAGCGCGGCGAATGCGCGAGACGTCCGGTGACGAACGGCCGCCGCTTCGTGCGCGCCATGCGCGCGTCGATGTCGCGCTCGACGTACTGATTGAAAGCGCCCGCGGCGGCCGACGAAACGACGACGGCGAAGGCGAGCAACGCGACGCGCCAGCCTGCCGGCGCGGCCCCCGGTGTCACGGCGAGCCCCGCGAGCGCGGTGAAGCCGATCACGAGCCCGATCCGCAGCTTGAAGAGGTCGAAGAAGAGGGCGATGCGCGTATTCATCGGTGAGCCGTGCAGCCTGCGTCGTGTGCCGCCAAGGGTTGGTGCCGGGCGGCGGTCACGACGTCGTGGCCACCGCCCGGGTGCCGCTTTCGGTCAGGAAAGCGGCCACACCGTCGACAGGTACTTCCAGTTGACGAAGTAATAGAGAACGAATGCGACGAGGAACACCATTGCGAGCATGAACGTGCCCGGTGCGACGAAACCGGCGAGGCCGATGTTGCCGTGGCCGGTGATCGCAGCTGCGACCGGCTGCCTCACCGGCGGCGCCGCACGACCTTCGCGCACGCTCACCACACGATAGCCGGGGTTCGTGATCTTCTTGCCGAAGAACACGCTGCCCACGGTGATCAGCAGGTACGCCGCACCGCCGACGACGGCGGCGATGCCGGCCAGCGCGGTCAGCCCCATCATCAGGTAGGCAGTGCCTGCGAACTCGTAGCCCAGCGGGTTGCCCGCGAACGTCATGTCCCAGTGCCGGCGCGGTACGCCGAGCGTGCCTGCGCCCATCATGAACAGCGCGAACGCCGACATGCCGAGGCCGAACAGGTACGGCTGCCATTGGGCGAGCTTCGGGAACATCAGCTCGCGCTGGAACAGCGACGGGATCAGGAAGTACGTCATCGACATGAACGCGAGCGTCGTGCCGACGACGACCGTCGCATGGAAGTGCCCAGGCACGTAGATCGTGTTGTGGATGATCAGGTTGAGCTGCTCGGTTCCCATCATCACGCCCGAGATGCCGCCCAGGAATCCGAAGCCGATGAGCGAGATGAACATCCCCGAGAAGACCGGGTTGCCCCAGGGCGCCTTGCGCAGCCACTCGAACAGGCCGCGGTTGAACCCCTTGTTCCGTTGCGCGACCTCGATCGCCCCCGGGACCGTAAGCCCGTGCACCATCGACGCGAGCACCGCGAGATACATCGCGTAGCTGGTGTTGAATATCTTCCAGTGCGACGTCAGGCCGGGATCGGCGAGAAGATGGTGCGCGGACGCGAGCTGCAGGAAGAAGATGTAGAGCAGGAACGCCGTCCGCGACACCTTCTCGGACATCGGCTTGGCGCCGAACACGATCGCCGCGATCGCGTACCAGATCGACACGTGCGCCGCGACGTTGATCTGCTGCGAGCTGTGGCCGAACGCCCACCACACCGTCTTGTACATCAGCGAATCGACGTACGGCACGAGCCCGAGCGACCACAGGAACGTCGGAATCAGGATGATCGCGCCGGACGCGATCGTGAACACGGCGATGATGGCGGCGGTGACCGCGCCGAACGTCACGAGCGGCAGCGAGCCGTTGTAGGTTCTCTCGCTCCTCGCGACGACCAGCGTGCCGAAGAACACGAAGCATCCGATCAGCGCACCGACGGCGAACAGGATCAGGCCGAGGTAGAACGCCGGATGCGCGCCCATCGGCACGTACGACGTGAACATGACGCTCGAATCGCCGCGGAAGACGGCGACGTTGTTGACGAGCCCGCCGATGATCATCAGCCAGAAGCCGGTCCACGCCCAGCGCGGCGCCGCGAGGCGGCAGCGCAGCAGCACGCACGCGGCGAAGTACAGCACGGCGATCTCGAAGAAGATGATCCAGAACACGAGCATGTCGAGCCCGTGCGCCGTCAGCACCAGGTAGAACCAGTCGGCCGGCAGCAGGTGGACGGCCGGCCAGCGCGTCAGCACGACGAGCAGCGCCAGCACGCCGCCGACGAGCAGCGACACGACGCCGGCGACCGCGTGCCAGCGGATCAGCTGCTCGCCCTGCTGGTGATAGACGAGGCCCGTCGCCGGGTCCGTGCGGAAATTCCGATTGATCACGATTGCCGCTCCCTCATTGCTTCACGACGTACAGCCTGCTCGCCATCGTGTGGTGGTTAATGCCGCAGTACTCGTTGCAGATGATCGAGTAGGTGCCGGCCTTCGTCGGCGTCACCGTCAGGATGTGCTCGTATCCCGGGTGCACCTGGATGTTGATGTTCTCGGGCTGCAGCGAGAAACCGTGCAGGAAGTCCATCGACGACAGATGCAATCGATAGGTCTTGCCTTCCTCGAGTTCGAGCATCGGCCACCACGCCCACAACCGCGCGATCAGGTACGCATCGCCGCCCGGCGCCGGTCGCACCACGGGAATCTTGAGGTCGGTTTCCGTGCGGACCGTGCTCTTGTCGACGAATTCCTGCGTCTTCTTCGCGTACGCCTCGGCCGTGGTCCTGTACGCCTCGTTGGAGAGATTCTGCTTACCGTACACGTGCCAGTACGGCATCATCACGAACATCACGATGCACCAGACGAACGCGATGACGATCCAGGTGCCCTCGACGCGGTCGAGGGGCTGCTTCCACCACAGCCGGTGGCGCGGGGGCTCGAGGGCGCTCATTTGGCGATCGGGATGTTGACGATTTCCATCACCCCCCAGATCACGTAGAGCACGGTCGGCATCGCGATCCCGATGAACAGCAGCAGGAACGGGTTGTCGAGCAGCTGCTGCATCGCCGGGACGGGCTCGTCCTCGGGAAGGTCAAGCGCTTCGGGTTCGGCGGCCATCGGGACCTCCAGTCGTGGGTCGGGCGTACGGCCGCATCCTCGGCCGGGCCCCCGCGCCGCGCCTT
>DASSEA010000291.1:0-2170 GCA_035696805.1 Casimicrobiaceae bacterium | reverse complement strand
ACTTTGCGATGCATCTGATCGAGCGCCTGATCCACCGCGTGCGCGTCACGACCAGCAACCTGAAGAGCCTCGCGCTCTCCGACGTCTACGGGCGGCTCGTGCGACTGTTGAATGCGCTCGCGCAGGAGGTCGACGGCCGGTGGGTCGTGCCGGAGCGGTTGACGCAGCAGGACATCGCCGATCGCGTGGGCGCGTCGCGCGACATGATCGGCAAGCTGCTGAAGGATCTCGTCGCCGGCGGCTACCTTTCGGTCGAGGAGCGCACGATCACGATCCTCAGGAAGTTGCCGACCGGCTGGTAGCGTCCGACTTTGGGGTCAAAGTCGCAGTCGCCGCGCGACTTATTGCTGTGACCTGCTCTGACCCCAAAGCCCCCTACGTGTCGATGCCGCCGAAGCAGACGTATTTCACCTCGACGAATTCCTCGACGCCGTACTTCGATCCCTCGCGGCCGAGTCCCGACTGTTTCATCCCGCCGAACGGCGCCACTTCGGTGGTGATGAGGCCGGTATTGACGCCGACCATGCCGTACTCGAGCGCCTCGGCGACGCGCCAGACCCGGCCGATGTCGCGGCTGTAGAAGTACGACGCCAGACCGAATTCGGTGCGATTGGCGAGTTCGATGACTTCGGCGTCGTCGCGAAATGCGATCAGCGGCGCGACCGGTCCGAACGTCTCCTCGCGAAAGATCTGCATCTGCGGCGTGACGCCGGTCAGCACCGTCGGTTCGTAGAACGTGCCGCCGAGGGCGTGCCGCTTCCCGCCCGTCAGGACGCTCGCCCCGTGCGACGTGGCGTCGGCCAGGTGCTCTTCCACCTTGGCGACCGCGTCCGCGTTGATCAGCGGTCCTTGCGTGACGCCGGCTTCGGTGCCGCGGCCGACCTTGAGCGCACGCACCTTTTCCGCGAGTTTGGCGGCGAAGGCGTCGTACACGGTCTCGTGCACGAAAAACCGATTCGCGCAGACGCAGGTCTGGCCGGAATTCCGGTACTTCGAAATGATCGCGCCGTCGGCGGCCGCATCGAGATCGGCGTCGTCGAACACGATGAACGGCGCATTGCCGCCGAGTTCGAGCGAGATCTTCTTGATCGTCGGCGCGACCTGCTTCATCAGGAGCCGCCCGACTTCGGTCGATCCCGTGAACGAAACCTTGCGCACGGTGACGTTGCTGCACATCTCGCCGCCGATCGACCGTGCATCACCGGTGATGACGTTCAGCACGCCGGGCGGAAAGCCGGCACGGTGCGCCAGCTCGGCCAGCGCGAACGCCGAGTAGGGCGTCGCCTCCGCGGGCTTGATGACCACGGTGCAACCCGCCGCAAGCGCCGGTGACACCTTGCGCGTGATCATCGAGCACGGAAAATTCCATGGCGTGATCGCCGCGCAGACGCCGACCGGTTCCTTGACGACGACGAGCCGCCGATCGTTGCCGATCGTCGGGATCACGTCGCCATAGACGCGTTTCGCCTCCTCGGCGAACCATTCGACGTACGCGGCACCGATCGTCACCTCCCCCTTCGCCTCGGCGAGCGGCTTGCCCTGCTCGGTGGTGAGAATCAGCGCGAGGTCGTCGATGTTGGCGAGCATCAGGTCGTGCCACGCGCGGAGGATCGCCGATCGTTCCTTCGCCGTCCTCGCGCGCCACGCGGGCAGTGCGCGATTGGCCGCGTCGATCGCGCGGCGCGTTTCGTTGGCGTGGAAGACCGGTGCCGTGCCGATCGGCAGGTTCAGCGCCGGATCGATGACAGGTATCGATCCCCGATCGTCCGCGTCGAGCCATTGGCCATCGACGTAGCAGCGCTGCCGCAGCAGCGACGGGTCCTTCAACGTGAGGGGCGAGCGTTCGATCGTATCGGGGGCCATGGTCGTGGTCTCACAGAGGTTCGGCGGAAGGGTGCGGTACAGCGTTCAACGGTTGGATCCTGCGCGGCGCGAATCGTTTCGCCGCGGGCTCGACGGCTCGGTTACGTGGCGGGTCGGACGGCCGGACGTGCCGCACGACGTGAAACGAGAATCACGCCCGCCAACACGAGCGCAACACCCAGCAGCTGCAGCAGGTTCACCGGTTCGCCGAGCAGCAGCGCCCCGAAGCCGATTGTAAACAGCGGCCCGAGCGAGCCGATCAGTGAGGCCGTGCTGGCACCGATGCGGCGTATCGACTCGGCGATCA
>DASSEA010000290.1:0-2265 GCA_035696805.1 Casimicrobiaceae bacterium | reverse complement strand
AGCGCACCGGCGAACGCGACGACGACGATCACCGGCCAGCGCCGGTAACGCCCGGTACGGGTCAAGAGCGCGATGAAAAGCACCGTATCGATGAAGAATCCCAGCGTGCCGAGGAGCGCGACGTAGGCCGCCGTCAGCGCTACGCCGATTCCGAGCCGCAATGGATAGCGCTGCGGCGGCGGCGCATCGGGCTCGCCGTCGGGCCGCGTGTCGAGCACATCCGCGAGCATCACCGGATCGGTCGCTGCAGGCCGCCGCAGCACGCCCACGATGCGCACGACGCAACTGATTCCGATCAGCGCGAGAATTGCGCGCGGCCAGACGTCGGGACCGGGATGATCGCCCCGCGGCGTGAATTCGAAATGCAGTGCATTCCACGTCAGGAACGCGACCGCCCCGAGGACCAGGACGTACGGAACGAGCGCGCGATAGCGCGGATTCATCGAGCGACGCGGCGCGCGCGCATCGGAGCTACGCCACGCCGCCGCGCGCAGCGCTTACGTCGGCACTCCCGCTCGCGCAAACCTCATTTCTTGGGGGTCGACGCAATGATCTTCTTCGCGTCGTCGAGCCACGCCTGCATATAGCGGATCGATTCGCCGCCCGCGATGAAGCTGCCCTCGTCGGCGTACTGTTCCTTCAGGTACGCCTTGAAATCGGGCGACGCCGCGGCCTTCGCGAGCGCATCGGACAGCAGCTTGACGTGCGACGCATCGGTGCCCGCCTTCACCAGGATCACGCGAAACTGCGGCAGCGTGATGCTATGCCCGAGCGCCGTGGACACGGGAACATTCGGGAACGCCTCCACCTTGGAGCCGTAGAAGAAGATGAGCGGGCGGATCTGCTTCGTATCGACGAAGTTCCGAACGTCGCCGGCCTGTTCGTAGAGCAGATCGGCGTGCCCGCCGAGCACCGACGTGTAGCGTTCGCTCGGCTTTGCGTACGGCACCGAATTGAGCTTCAACCCCTTGGCCACGAAATAATTGACGGTGATGTCGTCCGGGCTGTTGAACCCGGTGACGGCGACCTTCAGCGGCTGCTCCTTCGCCGCCTTCTCGACGTCCGCCCACGTCTTGTAGGGGCCGTTCTCGGCCGCGAAGAAACCGGAAGCCTGCTGAATGACGATCCCGAGCGGAATGAAATCCGCGAGCTTGAGCTTGGCGCCCGGGTCGGCGAGCAGCGCGAACGTATCGCCGGTCATCACCTCGATCGTGTAGCCGTCGGGATTCGCGGACATCAGCTTCGCGTGCCCGGTCTGGCCCGTGGCGCCCGGAACGTTGATCACCGGCAGCGACACCTTGAGTTCCGGTTCGAGAAGCTGACCCAGTTTGCGCGCGACCTGATCGGCGCCGCCGCCCGTGCCCCAGGGCACGATGAATTCAATCGGGCGCGACGGGTAGCGGTCCTGCGCAACGGCAACGCCCGTCACCATCGCTGATGCAGCGAGCGCGAGCGCAGCGGACAGCCTCATCCAGCGGACATGCGATTGCATCGATTTCCTCCAGTTTGATCGCGGCGCAGTCTATCGCTGCGATGCCGCGTGGAAAGGGTCCCCCGCCTGTGCCGTCCCGACCGTCATCCTGAACCTGGGTTCAAGATTGGTCGCCTGCCGGGACCATCAGGCGCTTCCGCGTGGGAACGCACACCGGTCCGCATGTGGCCTGGCAACCTCGCTACGAGAGCATTGGTTCAAAGAACGTATGGCCGGATCGAACACCGCAGGGGATTGAAACCGCGAACGGCACCTGCGAACGTCGCCGTTCGCTTGCGACATCGGTGCTAGAACAGCTTTTCCTGTCCGGCGAGCACCTGGTCGATCGCCGTTTGCATCGACTGGATTCTACGCCGCGCCGAGTCATCGTCAATCGCGGCGTCCGCCGGCGTCGTTGCCTTGGGTCGTGACGCACGCCGCTCGCGCAGGAGCTCGTGCGCAAAGTTGAGCGCCGTCATCACGGCGATGCGGTCGGTACCCGTAACCTTGCCCGCATCGCGGATTTCACGCATGCGGCGGTCGAGCAATGCGACGGCCTCGGTCAGTTCGTCGCGTTCGCCTTCCTTGCAGGCGACCTTGAACTCGCGGCCGAGGATCGTGATGTCGAGCGTGATCGTGCGCGCCGCGCTCATGGCACGATTCGCGCGCCCGCGCTGCTAACGTTGCTCATTCGTGAACCTTCGAGATCAGAGCGTCGAGACGCGCGGTCGCCTGCAGGACGCGGCCGTTCAGCTCGCGATTGCGCTCCTGAAGCGCAAGCAGCTCGCGGCGCA
>DASSEA010000289.1:0-10696 GCA_035696805.1 Casimicrobiaceae bacterium | reverse complement strand
ATCGGGCGGGGACTGGTTGTGCGACCAGGACGTCGTCGACTATTTCGTCGCGCATTGCGCCGAGGAGATGATCCGCCTCGAGCACTGGGGCTGTCCGTGGAGCCGCAAGGATGACGGGAACATCAACGTCCGCTTCTTCGGCGGCATGAAAGTGCAGCGGACGTGGTTCGCTGCCGACCGCAGCGGCTTCCACATCCTGCACACGCTGTTTCAGACCTCGCTGCGCTATCCGCGCATCGTTCGCTACGACGAGTTCTTCTGCGCCGATCTCGTCGTCGAGGACGGATGCGTGCGTGGCGTACTCGCGTTCGAGATCGCGACTGGAAAGCCGGTGCTCTTCGAGTGCGGCGCGGTCGTGCTGTGCACCGGCGGCGCGGGTCGCGTCTATCGGCAGAACACGAACGCTGGCACGGTGACCGGCGATGGAATGGGCGTCGCCTTCCGGCACGGCGTTCCGCTGCGCGACATGGAGTTCGTCCAGTGGCACCCGACGACGCTCCCGGGCAGCGGCATCCTGATCACCGAAGGCTGCCGCGGCGAGGGCGCGTTGCTCGTCAACAAGGACGGCTACCGGTACCTCCAGGATTACGGGCTCGGACCGCCGGATCCATGGCCGCGCGTCAAGGCGATGGAACTCGGGCCGCGCGACCGCCTGTCGCAGGCGTTCTGGCACGAGCGCGCGAAGGGCCGCACCGTCGACACGCCGCAGGGCCCGGCGGTCTGGCTAGACGTCCGACACCTGGGCCGGGCGAAGATCCACGAACGCCTGCCGCTCATCACCGAAGTCGCGCAAACGTTTGCCGGCGTCGACGCCGTAACGGCGCCGATCCCCGTGTGCCCCGCCGTTCATTACACGATGGGGGGCATACAGACGGGGATCGATTGCGAGACGCCGCTCCGCGGGCTCTTTGCCGCCGGCGAATGCTCGAGCGTGGGGTTGCATGGCGCAAACCGGCTGGGCTCGAATTCGCTCGCGGAACTCGTCGTGTTCGGTGCCGTTGCGGGACGCCAGGCGGCGCGCCGCGCGCGCGATACGCGCGTGCCTGCGGTATCGCACGCGCGCGCCGAGGAAAAGGCAGCGGGCATGCTGGACTTGCTGCGAACCGATCAAGGCGAGCGGCTGGCATCGCTCCGCGATGCGATGCGCGACGCGATGGAGGAGGGTGTCGGCATTTATCGCACCACGTCGGGGATCGACGCTGCGTGTGCGACGCTGGCGGAACTTCGCGAGCGGTACCGGCGCGGCGTGGCGCTGCAGGATAGGAGCCGTACGTTCAACACCGAGTGGTTCTCGGCGATCGAGCTCGGCTACATGCTCGACGTTGCGGCGGCGATGGCCCACAGCGCGCGAGCGCGCACCGAGTCGCGCGGCGCACACATGCGGCTCGACGGGTTCGAAGCGCGCGACGACGTACACTTCCTCAAGCATTCGCTCGCACACTATCGCGCCGACGGCGCACCGTCGGTCGACTTCGCACCCGTGACGATCACGCGCTCGCCCCCGAGATCGCGTGTTTACGGCGGCGCCGGCGTCAAGGCGGAAATGTCCTAGGAGACGCGATGCCCTCGCCGCGCACGATCGCGATCGAATGCCTGCGTTACGACCCCGAAACGGATGACGCACCGCGTCGCCAAGCGTACGACGTCCCGTTCACCGACGAAATGTCGGTGCTGCAGGGACTCCAGTACATCAAGGATCATCTCGACGGCAGCCTGACCTTCCGCTGGTCGTGCCGGATGGCGGTCTGCGGCAGCTGCGGCATGATGCTGAACGGCGTGCCGGCGTTGTCGTGCGCGACGTTCCTGCGCGACTATCATCCCGGCGTCGTTCGCGTCGAGCCGCTCACGCACTTCCCGATCGTTCGCGATCTCGTCATCGACCAGGACGACTTCCTGCGCAAGCTCGCTTCGGTCAAGCCGTACGTGATCGCGGATACGCCGCGCAGCGTCGAAGAAGGTCCGTATCGGCAGACGCCGGCGCAGATGGACGACTACTACCAGTACGCGCAGTGCATCAACTGCCTGCTCTGCTACGCTGCATGCCCGCAATACGGCCTGACACCCGAATTCACGGGTCCGGGCGCGCTTGCGCTGCTGCATCGCTACAACGCCGATTCGCGCGATGGGGGCCGCAGCGAGCGGATGCAGGTCATCAACGCCGAGGAGGGCGTGTGGGGCTGCACGCTGGTCGGCTACTGCTCGCAGGTGTGCCCGAAAGGCGTCGACCCGGCGCGCGCGATCAACCAGAACAAGATCAACAGCACGAAGGATTACTTCCGGCACTGGCTGATGCCGTGGAAGACGCGATGATCGCTGGCGGAGCCTCTGAGATGGATGCCACGCGCAGATACGTGCGGCCGATGCGCGGCTGGTGGCGGCGTAATCCGTACTACCGCGCGTACATCGTGCGCGAGATGAGCGCGCTGTTCGTCGCCCTTTACGCGCTCGTCCTGCTCACCGGGCTGTTCCGGCTCTCGCAGGGCCGCGCCGCGTATGACGGATGGCGCGCGAGCCTCGCGACGCCGTGGGCGGTTGCGTTCCATGTCGTCGCGTTCGCGTTCATCGCCTATCACGCCTGGACGTGGTTCGCCGTCATGCCGAAGACGCTGCCGTTCGTCCGCGTCGGTGGTCGCCGGGTCGACGACCGCACGATCATCACCGCCGGCGCCGTCGCCGCAATCTGCGCGGAGCTGGCGCTGTTCGCGCTCGTCTGGTGGACACGGCCATGAAGCGGTCGAACAAGCCAATCTTCTGGTCGTTGTTCGGGGCAGGGGGAACGCTCGCCGCGCTCGTCGGTCCGATGCTCGTGCTCATCACGGGCGTCCTCGTTCCCCTCGGCCTGCTCCTGCCGGCCGACACGATGAGCTTCGAGCGCATGCGCGCATTCGCGCAAAACGGTTTCGGCAAGGCGACGATCTTCGTCGTGATCACGCTCTTGCTGTTCCACGGGTTTCATCGGTTGTACCACTGCCTGCACGACTTCGGCGTCCACGTCGGGCCCGGCCTCAAGGCGGCCTTCCATGGCTGTGCGATCGCCGGAACCGCCGCGACGGTGTTCCTGCTCGCGAGAATCGTCTGACGCCGTTCGCAGCCGCGAACTGACGCGGTACGGGCCGCGAGCGTCAGCCGGAGGCTGACATGAAGCCGCGCGTCGTCGCGTTAAGATGGTCGCCATGGCATCGGCCTCCCCGCGGCGCTTCACCGTCGCCACCTACAACATCCACAAGGGGTTTTCGCAGCTCGCCCGGCGCATGGTGATCCACGAGTTGCGCGAGCGCCTGCATGGACTCGCTGCCGACATCCTGTTCCTGCAGGAAGTGCTGCACACCAACGATCGTCATGCGACGCGCTATCGCGACTGGCCCGCGCGGCCGCAGCACGAATTCATCGCCGACGAGCTGTGGCACGAAGTCGCGTACGGCCGCAATGCGGTGTACCCGCACGGCCACCACGGCAATGCCGTGCTGTCGCGCTTCCCGATGCTGACGCAGGAGAATCTCGACATCTCGGCGCACCTCTTCGAAAGCCGCGGCCTGCTGCATTGCGAGGTCGACCTCGGCGACCACCTGCCGAGCCTGCATTGCATCAACGTGCACCTTGGCTTGTTCGAGCGCGGCCGGCAGTGGCAGATCCGCGCGCTGGTCGAGCGCATTCGTGCGGAAGTTCCCGACACGGCGCCGCTGGTGATTGCCGGCGACTTCAACGACTGGCGCAGCAAGGGCGGCCGCACGCTGACCGACGCGCTCCATTGCGTCGAAGTGTTCGAGCGCGTGACCGGCCGACCGGCGCGCACGTTCCCGTCGATGCTGCCGATGTTCCGGCTCGACCGCATCTATGCGCGCGGCCTGCGCGTCGTCGATGCGCACGTTCACTACGCGACACGCGGCGCAAGGATGTCCGATCATGCCGCGCTCGCCGCCACGTTCGAAGTCAGCGCGCCGAAGCGTCGCTCGCACTAAGGTCCTGAGCGTGCCGTCCGGCGGTTTCGCGATGAACCGCTACACGGCGGGCAACGCCGTGACGCTGTTGCGAAGCGGCGCCGAGTACTTTCCCGCGCTGCTCGCTGCAATCGAGGGCGCCGAGCGCGAAATATGGCTCGAGACGTACATTTTTGCCGAAGACGACACGGGCCGCGAAGTCGCCGATGCGCTGATCGCAGCGGCCGCACGCGGCGTCAGCGTCCGCGTGCTGGTCGACGGCTGGGGCGCGCGCCATTACCTGACGCGCGCGCTCGAACGGCGGCTGGTCGCGGGCGGTGTCGACCTCCTCAAATACCGGCCCGAGGTCCACCCGTGGCATTTCCGGTCGCATCGGCTGCGCCGGCTGCACCGGAAGCTTTGCCACGTCGATGGCCGGATCGGCTTCGTCGGGGGCATCAACGTCATCGACGACATGAACACGCCGGGACACAAGCCGCCGCGCGTCGATTTTGCCGTCGCCGTCCGGGGTCCGATGCTCGTCCCCGTCATGCAGACGATGCAGCGCGTATGGGCGATCGTCGAAATCGCGCAGTTGCGCAGCTCGGACGTCCCGCTGTTTCCCGACGAAGAACCGGCGGAGGACGCTGGCACGCAGATCGCGAAATTCACCATCCGCGACAATCTGCGCCATCGCCGCGACATCGAGCGCGCTTACCTCGCCGGACTGCGCACCGCGCGCGAAGAAATCCTGATCGCGACCGCGTACTTCTTTCCCGGCGTTCGCTTTCGGCGTGCCTTGATGAACGCGGCCGCACGCGGCGTGCGCGTCACGCTGCTGTTGCAGGCGCGCGTCGAATACCGGCTGCTGCATTACGCGGCGCGCGCGTTGTACGGGCAATTGCTGGCCGCGGGGATCGGCATCCAGGAATACCATCGGTCATTCCTGCATGCGAAGGTCGCCGTCGTCGACGCGCAGTGGGCGACGGTCGGCTCGTCGAACATCGACCCCTATTCATTCCTGATGTCGCGCGAGGCGAACGTCTTCGTCCGCGACCGCGCGTTTGCGAGCGAGCTGCGCGTCGAACTCGCGCAGATGATCGAGTCGGGCTCGCGGCCGGTGCCGCCGCAGGATTGGGCGAACCGGTCGCGCTTCGCCAAGGCAGTCAGCTGGACCGCCTACGGCATCGTGCGTGTCGCCATGGGCATGCTGCGCTACGGCGGCGACGAATGGTGGCGTTCGGGCTGGCCGCAACGGTAGCCCCTGCCGAAGGTGCAATCATTCGCGGCATGCAGCACGAAGAGACGGGCTCCGCCGCGCGGCGAATAATGACACCCCCGACCCCGCTTCAGATAGCGAATTGACGATGCGTCACGGCCAATCGCTGCCGTTGCCCGCCGAACCCGACGTCGTGCGTACGCGCCGTGGCGACTGGCAGACGATTCGCACGCTGCTCCCTTACCTGTGGGGATACCGCGGACGAATCGGCGCAGCGCTCGCGTGCCTCGTCCTCGCGAAGCTTGCCAACGTCGGCGTCCCGATGCTGATGAAGAACATCGTCGATGCGCTCGATCCGCGCATCGCCGTGCTGTCGGTGCCGCTCGCGTTGCTGGTCGCCTATGGGTTGCTGCGGCTGTCGACGACCGTTTTTACCGAGCTGCGCGAGTTCCTGTTCGCCAAGGTGACGCAGCGTGCGGTGCGCCGCATCGGACTCACCGTCTTCCGCCACCTGCATGCGCTCTCGCTGCGCTTTCATCTCGCCCGCCAGACCGGGGGCTTGACACGCGACGTCGAACGCGGCCAGCGCGGCATTTCAACGCTGATCAGCTTCGCGCTGTTCTCGATCCTGCCGACGCTCGTCGAGATTTCGCTCGTTTCGGCGGTGCTGATCGCGCGCTACGACTGGACGTTCATGGCGATCACGGCGGTCGCGCTCGGGCTGTACATCCTGTTTACGGTGATGATCACCGAGTGGCGCACGCACTTCCGGCGCCAGATGAACGAACTCGACTCGAGGGCGAACACGCGTGCGATCGACAGCCTGCTGAACTACGAAACGGTCAAGTACTTCGGCAACGAGGAATGGGAAGCGAGCCGCTACGACGAGAGCCTGCAGCGCTGGGAGCGCGCGGCAGTCAAGAGCCAGACCTCGCTGTCGGCGCTGAACATCGGGCAGAGCGCGATCATCGCGATCGCGGTCTCGCTGATCATGTGGCGTGCAACGGTCGGCGTCGTCGAGGGGCAGATGACGATCGGCGATCTCGTGCTCGTCAACGCGTTCATGATCCAGCTCTACATTCCACTCAATTTCCTCGGCGTCATCTACCGGGAGATCAAGCAGGCGCTCGCCGACATGGAGCGGCTGTTCCGCCTGATCGAAGAACATGCGGAGATCACCGATCGCCCGGGTGCGCACCCGCTCGTCGCACGCGGTGCGGAAATCCGCTTCGAGCACGTCGATTTTTCATACGAGCCCAATCGACGCATCCTGCATGACGTGACGTTCACCGTGCCGGCCGGACACAACGTCGCCGTCGTCGGTCCGTCGGGATCCGGCAAATCGACGCTCGCCCGACTTCTTTACCGCTTCTACGACATCGACGCCGGCCGCATCACGATCGACGGGCAGGACATTCGCGACGTCAAGCAGGCGAGCCTTCGCGCCGCGATCGGCATCGTTCCGCAGGACACGGTGCTCTTCAACGATACGATCGAATACAACATCGCCTACGGCCGGCCGGGCGCCACGCAAGACGAGATCGTCGCCGCGGCCAGGCTCGCGCAGATCCACGATTTCGTTTCGCGGCTGCCCGAAGGCTATGCGACGCCGGTCGGGGAGCGCGGACTCAAGTTGTCCGGCGGCGAGAAGCAGCGCGTCGCAATCGCGCGCGCGATCCTCAAGCACCCGGCGATCCTGATCTTCGACGAAGCGACGTCTGCCCTCGATTCGCGTTCGGAAAAGGCAATCCAGGCGGAGTTGAAAGTGATCGCGCGCGACCACACGTCGCTGACCATTGCGCACCGGCTGTCGACGATCATCGATTCGCACACGATCCTGGTGCTCGATCATGGACGCATCGTCGAGCGGGGCACGCATGTTGCTCTGCTTGCTGCCACCGGCGTTTACGCCAGGATGTGGCGTCTGCAACAGGACGAGCAACGGTCGCCCTCGATTTCACCGGACGGCGGCGAACGTCCGGAGCCCGCTGCGGCGCAGTTGCCGGATCTGAACGAGGCGCCCGCTGCCGCGGCGGCGGCGACGCTGCGAAGCGCGTCGTAAGTCCTTGATTGAGCGTGACGGTTGACGATCGGGCGGCGATCATGCGATAACGCCCGCGGACATTTGAGACTCTTGCTGATGAAACGGTCGCTCATTATTGTTTTTCTGGCGCTTTTAGCCGCCCCCGCGTGGGGCCAGTTCGCCGCGCCCGACCCGTCCCGCCTGCGCCTTTCGTCGGCCAACGTGCTGGTGCTGGACGCTGCCGCGGATCGTCAGATCTACGCAAAAGCGGCAGACGAGGTGACGCCGATTGCGTCGGTGACGAAGCTGATGACCGCGATGGTCGTGCTCGACGCCCAGCAGTCGCTGGACGAAACGCTCGACATCGACATGGGCGATTTCGACTTCCTGAAGGGCAGCCACTCGCGGTTGCGGATGGGATCGGCGCTGTCGCGTCGCGAGATGCTGCGGCTCGCGCTGATGTCGTCGGAAAATCGCGCCGCATCGTCGCTCGCGCGTCACTATCCGGGCGGGACGCGCGCGTTCGTCGATGCGATGAATTTCAAGGCGGCATCGCTTGGCATGTCGCATACGCATTACAGCGATCCGACAGGCTTGTCCGCGGACAACGTTTCGACGGCGAAGGATCTCGCGAAGCTCGTTCAGGCCGCGGCCGACTACGCGCTGATCCGCGAGTTCACGACGACGCCTTCGTACATGGTCGAAGTGCCGTCGACGGGGCAGACGCTCGGTTTCAACAACTCGAACGCGTTGATCAAGAGCCAGGAATGGGACATCCGGCTGCAGAAGACCGGCTACATCCGCGAGGCCGGCAAGTGCGTCGTGATGCTCGTCAACATCGCGAGCAAGCCATTTGTCATCGTGCTGCTCGATTCGATCGGCAAATACACGCGGATCGCCGACGCGCAGCGCGTCAAGCATTGGCTCGAAACGGGCGAGTCGCTGGTCATCGCCGCGCCGCGCGCGTCGATGCGCGCTGTGAAGGCCAAGGCAGTCAAGCGCGGAACGTTCGAGCCCCGCATCATCAAGACATCGTCGCGCAGGCGCTGACTTTGGGGGCGCAGACTTTGGGGTCAGAGCAATAAGTCGCGCGCTTGATGCTCGCCAATCCCCGCTCTGTGCCTCGCGACTTATTGCTCTGACCCCAAAGTCGCATCGCGCGACTTATTGCTCTGTCCCCAAAGTCGCGTCCTTGCGGCGGTGCCGTTCGAACAGTTCGCGCGCATGGGCGCGCGTCTTCGTCGTGATTTCGCTGCCCGCGAGCATTCGCGCAAGCTCGTCGACGCGCGCATCACCGTCGACGCTCGCCAGCGATGTCGTCACCTGCATCCGGTCGCCGGACTTGCTCACGCGAAACTGATGATCGGCGTGTGCCGCAACCTGCGGCAGGTGCGTCACGCACAGCACTTGGCGCCGCGCGCCGAGCACCTGCAGCATCCTGCCGACGGTCGCGGCCACGGCGCCGCCGATGCCGGTGTCCACTTCATCGAAGACGAGCGTCGGCACGTTGCCCACTTCGCTTGCAGCCACGTGGACCGCCAGCGCGACGCGTGACAGCTCACCGCCCGACGCCACGCACGACAGCGGGCCGGGCTCCTGCCGCGGGTGCGTTGCGATCCGGAACACGACCGATTCACGCCCGAAGCGCGCGGGCTCGGGCAGCGGCTCGAGCGCGGCCTCGAAACGCCCGCCCGTCATCGCAAGCTCCTTCATCGTCGCGGTGACGCGGCGCGTCAGCGTTTTAGCAGCCGCCGTGCGTTTCGCCGTCAGCACGGCCGCCAGCGCATCGTAGTGATTCGCCGTTTCGCCGGCGGCCTCCGCAAGTGCGCGCGCGTCCGCCGCCTCGGAGAGCTCCGCCAGCCGTCGCGCCAGCGTTTCGGTCAGCGCGTGCAGGGCCTCGGGCTTGACGCGATGCTTGCGCGCGAGATCGTGGATCGCGGACAGCCGCTGCTCGACGCGTGCAAGTTCGTCGGGATCGAGGTCGAGCCGGCGCCGGTATTCGCGAAGCGCGCGCGACGCTTCGTCGAGCTGGATCGCCGCAGGTTCGAGCAGGCTCGTCGGTTCGGACAACGCAGGGTCGTCGGCGCTGGCTTGCCGGAGTCGCTGAATGATGCGCGCCAGTCGGCGCGACAGCGCATCGTCGTCGTCGGTCAGCACGCGCTCGGCTTCCGTCGTTGCGTCGATCAATCCGGCTGCGTTGGCGAGACGACGCTGCGATGCAGTGAGCTCGTTCCACTCGTCGGCGCCGAGTTCAAGCGCGGCAAGCTCGCGGTGGCGTTCCCGCACGTCGTCCCGCTCGCGCGCCGTCGCCTCCGCTGCCGCAGCGGCGGCGTCCCTGCGCGTCACGGCGTCGCGCCAGGCGCGCCAGGCGAGTGCGACGTCGCGCGCGAGACCACCGGTGCCGCCGAATTCGTCGAGCAGCTCGCGTTGCGCCTCTGCGCCTGACAGCGCCTGGTGTGCGTGCTGGCCGTGCAGATCGAGAAGCTGCGCACCGAGCGTCGCAAGCTGCGCAATCGTCGCCGGATGCCCGTTGATCCACGCACGGCTGCGGCCTTGCGCGTCGTTCACGCGGCGCAGCAGCAGGTCGCCATCGGCATCGAGTGCCTCGGCTGCGAGCCACGCGCGAACGTCGCGGAGGTGGCCGATGTCGAACACCGCGCTCAATTCCGCGCGTTCGGCGCCGGGCCGCAGTTGGCGCTGCTCGAACCGGTCGCCGAGCAGGAGTCCAAGTGCGTCGAGCAGGATCGATTTACCGGCGCCGGTTTCCCCGGTCAGCACGGTGAAGCCGGCATCGAGCTCGACGTCGAGCGACTCGACGATGACGAAATTGCGGATCGTGAGCGAGCGCAGCATCCTGACGACCGGGTGCCCGGCGAAGCTTCAGCGGCCGCCCGACCTGACTCGCTCGGGCGATTCGCTCCAATGCAGCTTTTCGCGCAGCATGGCGAAATAGTCGTGGTCGTGCGGATGCAGGAAGCGCGCGGTGTGCGGCGCGCGGCGGGCGACGACGCGGTCGCCTTCGCCGAGTTCGAAATGCGCTTGTCCGTCGCAATGCACGTGCGCGTCGCGGCCGCGGCTGACCGTGATCTCGATCGTCGAGGTATCGGGCACCGCAATCGGCCGGTGCGTGAGCGCGTGCGGCGCGATCGGTACCAGCGCGAATGCCGGTACCTGAGGCGCGATGATCGGTCCGCCCGTCGACAACGAATACGCGGTCGATCCGGTGGGTGTTGCAACGATGACGCCGTCGGCGCGCATCGCGTAGACGAAACGCCCGTCGATGGCGACGGCGCAATCGATCATGCTGCCGAGACCACCCCGGTTGACGACGACTTCATTCAAGGCGGGCGCTTGCGAATCGCTGCCATTCGCACGCGCAACCGTCACCGCAAGCAGCGTGCGACGTTCCTCGGCGAAGAGGCCGTCGAGCATCGCGCCGAGCGTCGGCTCGAGCCGCGCGAGCGGAATATCCGTGAGGAAGCCGAGACGACCGAGATTGACGCCGATCAGCGGCACGTCGTGCGGAGCGAGCCGCCG
>DASSEA010000288.1:0-5699 GCA_035696805.1 Casimicrobiaceae bacterium | reverse complement strand
GCGGCCTGCCGAAGCTGATGGCGCTCGAGCTCTTCAAGCCGTTCATCTTCAACAAGCTCGAAACGATGGGCCTCGCGACCACGATCAAGGCCGCGAAGAAGATGGTCGAGTCGCAGGAGCCCGTGGTGTGGGACATCCTGGAAGAGGTGATTCGCGAGCACCCGGTGATGCTCAACCGCGCGCCCACGCTGCACCGCCTCGGCATCCAGGCGTTCGAGCCGGTGCTGATCGAAGGCAAGGCGATCCAGCTGCACCCGCTCGTCTGCACGGCGTTCAACGCCGACTTCGACGGCGACCAGATGGCCGTCCACGTGCCGCTGTCGCTCGAAGCGCAGATGGAAGCGCGCACGCTGATGCTCGCGTCCAACAACGTGTTGCTGCCGTCCAACGGGGAGCCCTGCATCGTGCCGTCGCAGGACATCGTACTCGGGCTGTACTACGCGACGCGGGAGAAGATCGGCGCGCTCGGCGATGGCTCCGCATTCGCGGACGTTTCCGAGGCGTCGCGCGCGTACGAATCACGCCAGGCGGAACTGCACGCGCGAATCAAGGTGCGCATCAAGGAAGTCGAGGTCAAGGACGGCGAGAAGATCGAAAAGATCACGCGCTACGACACGACGATCGGCCGCGCGCTCCTGTCCGAGATCTTGCCGCCCGGATTGCCGTTCTCCTACATCAACAAGCCGCTCAAGAAGAAGGAGATCTCCCGGATCATCAATGCGAGCTTCCGTCGCTGCGGGCTGCGGGAAACGGTCATCTTCGCCGACAAGCTGATGCAGGCGGGTTACGGCCTCGCGACGCGGGGCGGCATTTCGTTCGCCGCCGACGACATGCTGGTTCCGGCCGAGAAGACGCGGATCATCGCCGAGTCGGAAGCGCAGGTGAAGGAAATCGAGGCGCAGTACACGTCGGGTCTCGTCACGCAGGGCGAGCGCTACAACAAGGTCGTGGACATCTGGGGCCGTGCGGGCGACGACATCGCGAAGGCGATGATGGCGCAGCTCGGCACGATGGAAGTCACCGATCGCGAAGGCAAGCCCGCGAAACAGGACTCGTTCAACTCCATCTTCATGATGGCGGATTCGGGCGCACGCGGGTCGGCAGCGCAAATTCGCCAGCTGGCGGGCATGCGCGGCCTGATGGCGAAGCCCGACGGTTCCATCATCGAGACGCCGATCACCGCGAACTTCCGCGAAGGCCTGAACGTGCTGCAGTACTTCATCAGCACGCACGGCGCGCGCAAAGGCTTGGCCGACACGGCGTTGAAGACGGCGAACTCGGGCTACCTGACGCGCCGCCTCGTCGACGTGACGCAGGACCTGGTCGTCACCGAGCACGATTGCGAAACGCGGAACGGCGTCGCGATGAAGGCGCTGGTCGAAGGCGGCGAAGTGATCGAGCCGCTCCGCGAGCGCATTCTCGGCCGCGTGTCGGCGTCCGACATCGTCAATCCGGAAACGCAGGAGACGCTGTTCGAGGCGGGCACCCTGCTCGGTGAAGACGAAGTCGAGCGGATCGAGCTGCTGGGTATCGACGAAGTCAAGGTGCGCACGCCGCTCACGTGCGACACGCGTTACGGCCTGTGCGCCGCGTGCTACGGACGCGATCTCGGCCGCGGCCACCTGGTGAACGTCGGCGAAGCGGTGGGTGTCATCGCCGCGCAGTCGATCGGCGAACCGGGTACGCAGCTCACGATGCGCACGTTCCACATCGGGGGTGCGGCCTCGCGGACGGCCGCGGCATCGCAGGTCGAATCGAAGTCGGCGGGAACCGTGCGCTTCTCGGCACTGATGCGGTACGTGACGAACGCGAAGGGCGAGCTCGTCGTCATCGCGCGCTCCGGCGAAGTGATGATCCACGACGACAACGGTCGCGAGCGCGAGCGCCACAAGGTTCCGTATGGCGCAACGCTGCAGGTCAAGGACGGCGATACGGCGAAGGCGGGCAAGGTCCTGGCGCAATGGGACGCGACGTCGCGGCCGATCATTACCGAGTACGCAGGCACGGTTAAGTTCGAGAACGTCGAGGAAGGCGTGACGGTGGCGAAGCAGGTCGACGAAGTGACCGGCCTGTCGACGCTCGTCGTCATCGACCCGAAACGGCGTGCGGGAACGACGGCCAAGGGCGTGCGTCCGCAAGTGAAGCTGCTCGACGCGGCCGGCGAGGAAATCAAGATCGCCGGCTCCGACCTGCCGGTCAACATCACGTTCCAGCTGGGGTCGATCATCACGGTGAAGGACAGTCAGCCGGTGGCGGTCGGTGAAGTGCTGGCGCGCGTCCCGCAGGAAACGTCGAAGACGCGCGACATCACGGGCGGCCTGCCGCGCGTGGCGGAACTGTTCGAGGCGCGTGCGCCGAAGGACGCCGGCACGCTGGCGGAAGTCACCGGCACCGTGTCGTTCGGCAAGGATACGAAGGGCAAGCAGCGCCTGGTCATCACCGACCTCGACGGCGTTGCGCACGAGTACCTGATCCCGAAGGACAAGCACGTGACCGCGCACGACGGCCAGGTGGTGAACAAGGGCGAGATGATCGTCGACGGCCCAGCCGACCCGCACGACATCCTGCGGCTGCTCGGCGTCGAGGCGCTCGCGCGCTACATCACCGATGAAGTGCAGGACGTCTACCGGCTGCAGGGCGTGAAGATCAACGACAAGCACATCGAGGTGATCGTGCGCCAGATGCTGCGCCGCGTGCAGGTGCAGGATGCCGGCGATTCACGCTTCATCGTCGGCGAGCAGGTCGAGCGCTCGGATCTGCTGGACGAGAACGACAAGGTGAAGAACGACGAGACGAAGCATCCGGCGACGTACGAGCACATGCTGCTCGGCATCACCAAGGCGTCGCTCTCGACCGATTCGTTCATCTCGGCGGCCTCGTTCCAGGAAACGACGCGCGTGCTGACGGAGGCGGCGATCATGGGCAAGCGCGACGATCTGCGCGGGCTCAAGGAGAACGTCATCGTCGGCCGGCTGATCCCGGCGGGTACCGGCCTCGCGTATCACAACGCGCGCCGGCGCCAGAAGCTGCTCGGACCGGATGCGGTGATGATCACGACCGAGGAAGCGGCAGCGCCTGCGCAGACGTCGGAGGTATCGGCGAACGCGGCGTGACGCGTCCGTGAAGCACTTTGAAGAACCGGCGAGCGATCGCCGGTTCTTTTTTTGGGCAAGGCGCGCGTTGAAGCCATCAACATCGCGGCCCATCCTCGCCTGGGCGATGTACGACTGGGCGAACTCGGTGTTCTCGGTCACCGTCATCTCCGCGTTCTTTCCTCTCTTCCTGAAGCAGTACTGGAGCGCCGGCGTCGACGCGACGACGAGCACGTTCCAGCTCGGTGTGGCGAACGCCGCAGGCGGTATCGTCGTCGCGCTCTTGTCGCCGATGCTCGGCGCGATCAGCGATCAGGGTGGCACGCGGAAGCGCTTCCTCGCACTCTTCACGGCGCTCGCGATTGCGATGACGGCGGGTTTGCCGTTCGTCGCGCGCGGCGACTGGCTGATCGCGATCGTCTTGTACGCAATGGCCGGCGTCGGCTTTTCAGGCGCGACCGCGTTCTACGACGCGCTGATCGTCGACGTCGCACCCAAGCAGCGCCTCCATCAGGTTTCTGCGCTCGGCTTTGCGCTCGGCTACCTCGGTGGCGGCGTGCTGTTCGCGGTCAACGTCGCGATGACGCTGTGGCCCGCGAAGTTCGGCCTTGCAAGCGCGGCAGAAGCCGTACGCTGGTCTTTCGTCATGGTCGCGGTGTGGTGGGCGCTGTTTTCGATCCCGCTCTTCCTGTTCGTCCGCGAAGCCCCGGCGCAGTCTGCCGGTGCCGGTTGGTCGGTCGCGCAGGCGGGCCTGCGCCAGCTCGCGGCGACGTTGCGCGAGGCGCGCCAATGGCGCGACGTCATCGTGTTTCTCGTCGCCTCGTGGCTGTATCTCGACGGCGTCGGCACGATCGCACGAATGGCGGTCGACTACGGCCTGGCGCTGGGGCTCGGCGAACGCGACCTGATCCTCGCCCTCCTGATCACGCAATTCATCGGATTTCCCGCGGCGATCGCGTTCGGACGTCTCGGTGCCCGCTTCGGCGCACGGCCAATGATCCTGCTCGGACTCTCCGCCTACGTGCTGGCAGCCGTATGGAGCTATTTCATGCGCTTTGCCTGGGAGTTCTACGTGCTCGCCGGGTTGGTCGGGTTGGTGCAGGGCGGCGTTCAACTGCTGTCGCGTTCATTCTTCGCGCGCATCATCCCGCCAGCGCAGTCCGCGGAATTCTTCGGCTTCTACAACATGGTCGGACGCGTCGCGACGGTTGTCGGTCCGCTGCTCGTCGGATTCACCGCGCTTGCGACCGGCAGTTCGCGCGCGAGCATCCTCGTGATCGTCGTGCTGTTCGTCGCAGGCGGCGTGCTGCTGCTGTTCATCGACGAAGCGCGGGCACTGCGCGTCGTGCAATCGTCGCACGCGGAACCGCCGCGCGACGATGCCGAGCGTTTCGGGTCCTGACGATCGGCGCTACTGGCAGATCGTTCCCGGCGCTGCGAAGATCTGGCGCGTGATCGGCGTGCTGCGCGTCACCCCCTCGATCGACCACGCAAACGTCGCTGCGTTGCCGCTCGTGAACGTGACACTGGCGGTGCCGACCGGCGTTGCCGTCACGCGTGCGGGAAGGAACGGGACCGTGTCGAACGACGGTCCGGTCGTGCGGTAGAGCGTGCCGCGGTAGGCGCTTGCATCGGTCTTCGGTGTCGTGAACGCGAGCCACAGCGGCGAGCCGTCGCGATCGTAGGTGAACCACGTGCCGAAAATCGTATCGCCCTGATGCGTGAGGTTCATTCCCCACCCCGCCTGCGATCCCGCGGGCGCTGCCCACCACAGGTCCTGGTAGTTGTATGCGAGCGTCAGGTCGGATTCGAGATCGAACGTGCACACGGGCAGCGGGCCAAAGACCTCGCGAACGATCGTCTTCGTCCGCGTCACGCTGCCGATGGCGTACGTGAACGTGCCGCTGCCGTCGGCAGCGAACGCAAGCGTCGCGGTGCCGATCGTTCGGCTTCGCACCCGGTTCGGCGTGAACACGGGGACGTCGAACGCAGGGCCGGTCGACTGCACGAGCGGGCCGGTATACGTCCCGGCCAGCGTTCGATCGGCAATCACGGACAGCCACAGCGGATCGCCGGCGGCGTCGTACGTAAACCACGTCGCGAAGATCGTGTCGTCCTGATGCGCGACGTTGAGTCCCCAGCCTGCTTCGGAGCCGGCGGGCGCCGCCCACCACAACCCCTGGAAATTCGGCACGCTGACTGCGACGACTTCGATCGGCGTCGCCGGTGAAAGCTGGCCGAACGCCTTGGCCCCGAGCGTCATCCGCCATTGGAAGTCGTACGTCGCCGCCGTCGGCGGCATCGTGACGTCGAACGCGAACGCCGCCAGCGCGCCGGGTGCGGTGTCCTGCGTAAGCGCCACCGAGCTCACGCCGAAATCGGAGGTGCCGGCCGGGACGAGCGCATACCCCTCGCCCTGGTGCCACATCGTCAGCGTCGTGTTCCTGAAGACGACGCTGACCGGTATCCGCGCACCGGTCGGCGCACGGCGCGGTGCCTGCTGCGACACGAACTCTGCGGCGGTCGAAAGCTGCGTGCCCGGATCCGGGGTTTCCTCGCCGAAGGTGCCGTACGTCTGCGACAGCATCCGAAACCGAAACGGCGATG
>DASSEA010000287.1:0-2902 GCA_035696805.1 Casimicrobiaceae bacterium | reverse complement strand
CATCGTTGTTTGCATCGGTCGGCTTGGCACTCGACGCGGGCGAGCGCGCGGCCGCGACGGCGTCCCAGGTGTCGCTGTTCGGCGAAGAACCGTCCGCGCAGGTCGCCGCCATGATCACCACGCGCGAATGGACGGAAGCCGAGCGGCTGACGCACGAAAAGGCGGCGATCGGGTTCTACCTGAGCGGACACCCGTTCGCGGCGTACGCGGCGGAACTCGCACCGATCGTCCGCACGTCACTGTCGGCGCTGCAGCCGCGCAACGACCGGGTTCTCGTCGCAGGCATCGTGACGGCGCTGCGCGTGCAGACGAGCCGGCGCGGCAAGATGGCGTTCGTCACGCTCGACGACGGCAAGGGCCGCGTCGAAGTGATGGTGTACAACGAGACGTTCGACGCGACGCGCGCACTGCTGCGCGAGGATCAACTCGTGCTGATGGAGATCCGCGTGACCCAGCGCATGACCGACGATGGCGAGGCGCAGGGCCTGCGGATCATCGCCGAGAACGTCTTCGATCTCGGAACGATCCGCAGGCGGCTCGCGAAGCGCATACGGATTGCGTGCAACGGCAACGCGTCGGCCGATCGTCTTGCGGAAATCCTGCAGCCCTTCCGACCCGGCAATACGCCCGTCACCATCCATTACGTCAACGACCGCGTGAACGGCGACATCGAGCTTCCGGAAGCGTGGCGCGTGAACCCCGACGACGCGCTGATCGAACGGCTGCGCGAATGGCTCGCACCGCAGAACGTCCAGGTGGTTTACTGACGTCCGGCAATCGCGCGGAGCCCGCGAAGTACCGCGCACCCCGCGGCGGGATCCACGCGTCGACGTCGCGCAGCGTGGCGCCCTGCTGATGTTCGCCGCCGCCGCAGCCCGTTACGGCGCTTTTTTCCGCCTGCCTGACGTCACGCGGATGCTCGCGATGGCCGTGATCGCGCGCATGCCGCTCGGCACCGTCACGCTGGCGCTGCTTTTGCATGTGCGCGCGCTCACCGGTTCGTTCGCAGCGGCGGGCGTTGCGGTCGGGTGCTATCTCGGCGCGTCAGCGGTCACCGCGCCTATCCTCGGCCGCTGGATCGATCGGCGCGGCGTGCATTCGGCGCTGATCGTGACCGGTACCGTTTCCCCGGCGGCGTTGCTGGTGCTGTGGCTCGCGGGGTACCTCGCATTGTCGACCGCCATGCTCTGGCTCGTCGCGGCGGTGGCCGGCGCGTTCGCGCCGCCGATCACCGTGCTGACGCGCACGATGTGGCGCTACCGCTTCGATGACGAGAGTGCGAGACGAACGGCGTTCGCACTCGATGCAGTTCTGATCGAGCTGGCATTCACCGCGGGTCCCGCGTTGATCGCGCTCCTGCTCGCGATCGGCTCGCCGACCGTTGCGTTCGGCGCGGCGTTCGCATTCACGCTCGTCGCCGTGCCGACATTCCTGCTGTCGCCGGCGCTACGCTACTGGCGCCACGACCCACACGCGGAGCGGCACCTGCTCGGCCCGCTCACGGAACGGCGCCTGCTCGTCGTATTCGCGACGACGTTCCTGCTGACGGCGAGCCTCGGCCAACTCGAGATCGGCTATCCGGCGTTCGCCTCGCAGGCCGGCAACGTGCCGCTTGCGGGCGTGCTCCTCGCCGTCAACTCGATCGGCAGCGCGATCGGTGGACTCGTCTACGGCGGCATCCACGTCGCGGTGCCACACGAACGACAGTTGCGGCGGATGCTCGCGATCATCGTCGTCCCGCTCGCATTGCATGCCGTGGTGACGCACGCGGGCTTGCTGGCAATGGTTGCTTTCGTCGCCGGCCTTTGCATCGCGCCGGCGCTGACCATCGTCACGCTGCTCGTTTCGTCGCATGCGCCGAGCCGTTACGCGACCGAAGCATTCACGTGGTCGGCGACCTGCATCGTGAGCGGCATCGGCGCCGGCAATGCGGTGGGTGGCTATCTGATCGAACACTTCGGCGCGGCGGCGACGTTCGCAGCGTCGGCGGCGACGGCACTCGCCGCGGCCGGCTGTGCATCGCTCCTCGCAACGCGCGGCAGCGTGCGCGCGGCATCCGCTGATTGATCGCCTCGCGCGCGCCGGCGCGAACCACGCGCGTATCCGTCGGTCGTAAAATCTGCGTTTATTGGCAGGAGCCGTTGCGATGACCCTTTCCACGACGATGCGACACGTTGCAGTCGACGCGCCGGGACCCCCTCCCGTGATGCGCGTTGCGAACGGTCCCGTTCCGAAGCCGCGCGCCGACGAAGTGCTGATCGACGTTGCGTACGCAGGGGTCAATCGTCCCGACTGCGCGCAACGTGCGGGGACGTATCCGCCGCCGCCGGATGCGTCGCCCGTGCTCGGCCTCGAAGTCTCCGGCCGTGTCGTCGCGCGCGGCGACGACGTGACGGCGTGGAAAATCGGCGACGACGTGTGTGCGCTGACGCCGGGCGGCGGCTACGCGGAATACTGCACGACGCCCGCGGCGTGGTGCCTGCCGATTCCGGACGGCTGGACACTCGAGCAGGCCGCAGGTTTACCGGAGAACTACTTCACCGTGTGGAACAACGTCTTCGATCGCGCGAAGCTCTCGCGTGGCGAGACGTTCATGGTCCATGGAGGAACGAGCGGCATCGGCCTTGCCGCGATCCAGCTCGCCAAAGCGTTCGGCGCAACGGTCATCACGACAGCGGGAAGCGCGGAGAAGGTCGCGTTCTGCAAGACGATCGGTGCCGATCACGCGATCGATTACAAGACGCAGGATTTCGCCGACGAGGTGAAGCGCATCGCCAAGCGCGGCGTCGACGTCATTCTGGACATGGTCGGCGGCGATTACATCGAGCGCAACCTGAAGTGCCTCGCGCTGGAAGGCCGGCTCGCGCAGATCGCGTTCCTGCAGGGCAGTCGCGTCGAATGC
>DASSEA010000286.1:0-4023 GCA_035696805.1 Casimicrobiaceae bacterium | reverse complement strand
GCGACCGGGGCATGCGCGCGGTCCCGAGCCAGCGAGACGCCGTCGAGACCATCAGCACCCTGCGATTCATGCGCTATTCTAGTTGGAGGACTTCCGGATCGTCGGTCGGTGCTTGGCTCCCCGGCCCGAGGAAAGTCGCATCGAGGAGAAGCGCGATCACACGTCGAAGCCTGATGCCCGTCCTGTTCGTCGCGACGCTTGCCGGCGCCGCCTCCGCCGCCGATGACACGGCACGCGACTGGGCGGCCGGCTGCCAGAGCTGTCATTCCACCGCCGTCACGGCCCCGCCCGTGTTGCATGGCCAGCCTCGCGAACAGCTGATCGCCAAATTCCGCGCGTTTCGCGACGGCGCGCAACCGGGCACGGTGATGCCGCAACTCGCAAGGGGCTACACCGAGGCGCAGATCGAAGCCATTGCCGGCTGGTTCGCGACCGCGAAGGTTCCGCCGTGAACGTGTTTGCCCGCCTCGCGACGGAGCGAGCGTCGCCCGCAGCGTCCGACGAATCGAAACCCCCGCACCGTGCGGTCGATGAAGCGCGACGCCGGCTGTTGCGTGCAGCCGCCGCTTTACCGCTCGGCGCTCTACCCGCGTGCGCACCGCTGGCGCGCGCGAGCAACGTGCGCAGGCTCGTCGTCGTCGGCGGCGGCTACGGCGGCGCCACCGCCGCTCGCTACGCCGCGCTGTGGGGAGGATCCACGGTCAGCGTGACGCTGGTCGAGCGCGACACGGCGTTCGTATCGTGCCCTCTGTCGAACCTCGTGCTGGGCGGCAGCAAGACGATCGACGACATCACGCTGCCGTACGGAACGCTTGCGCGTCACGGCGTGAACGTCGTCCACGATACCGCGGTTGCTGTCGACGTCGAGCGGCGTCGCGTTCGTCTCGCGCGCGGGCCGGAGCTTCCCTACGATCGACTGGTCCTGTCGCCGGGCATCGACTTCTTTTTCGATCGCATCACGGGCCTCGGTACCGACGACGCGCGTGCGCACTTTCCGCACGCATGGCGCGCAGGACCGCAAACGGTGGCGCTGCGCCGGCAACTGGAGGCGATGCGCGATGGCGGCGTATTCGCGATCTCGATCCCACGGGCGCCGTATCGCTGCCCGCCGGGGCCCTACGAACGCGCATGCCAGGTGGCGTGGTACTTCAAGCGCGCCAAACCGAGAAGCAAGGTGCTGATCCTCGACGGCAACGAGGACGTGCAATCGAAGAAGGCGCTGTTCATGCGCGCATGGGCGGAGGATTACGCCGGCATCGTCGAATACCGGAAGGATCACGTGCTGACCGACGTCGACGTGCGATCGCGCACGGCGCGCTTCGAAACCGCCGACGACGTGAAGGCCGACGTGCTGAATATCATCCCGCCGAACGGTGCGGCCCACATAGCGCGCAACGCCGGCGTAATCACCGCCAACAACCAGTGGTGCGAGGTGGATTTCCTGACGTTCGAATCGACGAAGGTCCCGGCCGTGCACGTGATCGGCGACGCCATCCAGATCGCGCCCCTGATGCCGAAGTCAGGTCATATGGCGAATCAGCACGGCAAAGTCGTCGCCGCCGCCGTCGTGGCAGCTTTCATGGAGCAGCCGGTGAACGCGTCGCCTATCGTCAACAATACGTGCTACAGCTACGTCAGCGATCGCGAAGCCGTGCACGTCGCATCGGTGCACCAGTACGATCCGAAGCAAAGGACCTTCGTGTCCGTGCCCGGGTCGGGCGGCCTGTCGGTCGCCAAGAGCGTCGCCGAGGGCGACTACGGGTTTGCGTGGGCGCGGTCGATCTGGAAGGACATGCTGGGCGCGTAGCGACCCGACAACGTCATCGCCGGAAGCGCGACGCGCAAGCCTCGGGCGCGATCGGCGCGGCTGGCCGCGCATCGTGCACCTGCATCCACCCCGCGCAACGGGATTGCGCGCCGACGCTTCGCACCGGTGCGCGCCGGCACGCAAGGACGCTAGACGACTTCGGCTTCCTTGGCGGGCTCCTCGAAGGCGAGCTTGACCTTGTCGTCGTCGTCGATGTCGATCGTCACCTTGCCGCCATTGACGAGCCGGCCGAACAGCAGCTCGTCGGCGAGCGCCTTGCGGATCGTGTCCTGGATGAGGCGCGCCATCGGCCGCGCGCCCATCTGCGGATCGAATCCCTTGCGCGCGAGGTATTCGCGCAGCTTCGGCGAGAACGACGGATCCACCTTCTTCTCGTGCAGCTGTGCCTCGAGCTCGAGCAGGAACTTGTCGACCACGCGGAGGATGATGTCGTGGTCGAGCGAGCCGAACGAAATCGTCGCATCGAGGCGATTGCGGAACTCGGGCGTGAACATCCGCTTGATTTCCGCCATCTCGTCGCCCGCCTGCTTCTCGGTCGCGAAACCCATCGTCTGGCGTGCGAGCTCACCTGCACCGGCGTTGGTCGTCATGATGATGATGACGTTGCGGAAGTCCGCCTTGCGACCGTTGTTGTCGGTCAGCGTCCCGTGGTCCATCACTTGCAGCAGGATGTTGAAGATGTCCGGGTGCGCCTTTTCGATCTCGTCGAGCAGCAGCACGCTGTAGGGGTGCTTGGTGATGCCCTCCGTGAGCTGGCCGCCCTGGTCGAAGCCGACGTAGCCAGGCGGTGCGCCGATCAGACGCGACACGGCGTGCCGCTCCATGTACTCGGACATATCGAAGCGCAACAGCTCGATGCCGAGGCAGAACGCGAGCTGGCGCGCGACCTCCGTCTTGCCGACGCCGGTGGGTCCGCTGAACAGGAAATTGCCGATCGGCTTGCGCGGATTGCCGAGTCCCGAACGCGCCATGCGGATCGCCGACACCAGCGCGTCGATCGCCTTGTCCTGCCCGAAGACGACGTTCTTCAGATCGCGGTCGAGCGTCTTCAAGGCGTTGCGATCGTTCGACGAGACGCTCTTGGGGGGAATGCGCGCGATCTTCGCGACGATCTCCTCGACCTCGTTCTTGCCGATGACCTTCTTCTGACGAGACTTCGGCAGGATCTTCTGCGCGGCGCCGGCCTCGTCGATCACGTCGATGGCCTTGTCGGGCAGATGCCGGTCGTTGATGAAGCGCGCAGCGAGCTCGGCCGCCGACGTGAGCGCCGCCGGCGCGTACTTGACGCCGTGGTGCTGCTCGAAGCGGGTCTTCAGGCCCTTGAGAATTTCGACGGTCTCGGCAATGGATGGCTCGGGCACGTCGACCTTCTGGAAGCGACGCGACAACGCGTGATCCTTCTCGAAGATCTGGCGGAATTCACCGTACGTCGTCGCACCGATGCACTTCAGCGCCCCCGTGGACAGCGCCGGCTTCAGCAGGTTGGACGCGTCGAGCGTGCCACCCGAGGCGGCGCCCGCGCCGATGATCGTGTGGATCTCGTCAATGAACAGAATCGACTTGGGGTTCTCCGACAGCTGCTTCAGCACTGCCTTCAGCCGCTGTTCGAAATCGCCGCGGTATTTCGTCCCGGCGAGCAGCGCGCCCATGTCGAGCGAATAGACCTGGTATTCCTTCAGGAGCTCGGGAACGTCGGCTTCGTTGATGCGGCGTGCGAGCCCCTCGGCGATCGCGGTCTTGCCGACGCCGGCTTCGCCGACGAGCAGCGGATTGTTCTTGCGGCGGCGGCACAGCACCTGGATGACCCGCTCGAGCTCGTGGGCACGGCCGATCAAGGGGTCGATCTTGCCGTTACGCGCCATCGCGTTCAGGTTGACCGTGTACGCATCGAGGGCGCCCTGCGACTCGGAACCGCCCTCGCTGTCGTCCTTCGCTTCGGACGCCTTGTCCTGCTTCTGCTGCGGAGTCTTGGTGATGCCGTGCGCGATGTAGTTGACGACGTCGAGGCGCGTGACGCCGCGCTGGTTCAGGAAATAGACGGCGTGCGATTCCTTTTAGCCGAACACGGCAACGAGGACGTTGGCGCCGGTCACTTCCTTCTTGCCCGATGACTGGACGTGCAGGATCGCGCGCTGGATCACGCGCTGGAAGCCCTGCGTCGGCTGCGTGTCGGCGTCCGAGTGCGCTGCGAGCCG
>DASSEA010000285.1:0-6963 GCA_035696805.1 Casimicrobiaceae bacterium | reverse complement strand
CCGCGATCAGCGGCGCCGTCGGCGACATCACGTCCGGCCCGGCGTAGACGAGGAGCGGCGCGCCCAGTGCGACCACCACGTAGATCAGCGTCACCCAGCGTCCCGTGCGAAACGATGCGCGCGGGTTGCTCGCGTTGTCGGTAACTGAAACGGTGCGGTCGGTTGCAGTGTCCATGTTCGGCTTCATCGGTTCGATCGGCATGCTCGAAGCATAGATGTCCTGCGTTCGGCATGCAGTCGACAAATCGGCATCCCGAACGCGGAAAATTCGCATACGCTGCGAAACGTGGCGGCCTGATCCGCACCGACGGCCGTTGGTCGGGTCGGGGCGGCGCGGCGCTTAGCGACGGCCGCCCGGCTATGCTATAAGCATGAAAGTGCACCGGAAGTACGCAATCGCCGATAATTCGATCGAATTAACGGAATTGAGCGATCGAACAACGGGACAGCACCGTACTGGCCGGTGGTCGTTGCCGGAGGATTGAGATGCAGGACACCGCCGTCGAGCAACCGGTGCCCCCGGTCGAAAACGATGTCGTGGAGGACGCGCCGCACGAACCGCCGAGGCTCGCCTTCACGGACGCCGCGAGCGCGACGCGGTGGGTCAAGGCGCTGCCGCTGTCGAACGTCGGCCAGGCGTATCAGCTCCTCGTCGAACAGCTGCAGGCGCTGACCGCGTCGACGATCGGACCGCGCGACCGCGCGACGATCGCCGAACTCGTCCGCGAGCCGGTTGCGCACCTGCACACCGAACTCGCACGCCGCTACGCGGGCAGGCCGCAGCCGCTCGAGCCGCGCGAAGCGGAGGCGGCGGACCAGGCGGTCGCGCTTTGGCAGGCGTTATGGATCCAGTATTCGGTGTGCCTCAAGCCTCTGCTCGAAGGCAGCAGCGAATTGCAGGGCGTGAAGGCGAAGCTGCTCCAGCGCGCGCTGTACGTGGGTAAAGAACTCATCGTCGTGCACGGCTACGCTCGGCGCGTGCCGTCGGCCGATCTGTGGCACGAATTGCATTCGTACTATCGCCTCGCCGAGATGCTCGACTGCACGATGGTCGCGGTTTCCGATCACCTGATGCCGCAGGCCGAAGGGCTGTCGTGCTATTCGATGTACAGCCATGCACTGCTGCTTGCGCTGTCGGATCCGTATGCGCAAAGCGTGCGGCAGATCGAGCTGACCGACCGGTGGCTCGGGCAATGGGCGCGCAAGGTCTTCCCCTACGCGAAGCAGCGCGAGAACGAAGGACCGGTGATCGTCATCGACCTCGAAGGCCCGCATGGCGCCCTGCTCGCGGCGACGGGATCGGGCACCCACGCGGCATCCGCGCGTTTCGGCTATCCGGCGAAGCTCACGACGAGCGTGCGCCGCCGGTTGAAGCGGCTCGCCTCGGGCAGCGAGCCTGCCGATCTGCAACTCGGGGATGACGTGTCGGCTGAGGGGGCGACCGCGCTGCTCAGGCATCTCGATCAACGATGGAACCACGTACCGGCTGCGGGACGGCGCAAGCGCTCGACCGCAGTGGAGGTGACGGTTGGAGGCATCGAAGCCGCGTACTTTCGCGTGGGCGGCAAGTCGTTCAGCCGGCAGGATCCGCTCGGTCGCGACAGCGACCCGACGCGTTACCTGCAGACGGTCGGAGGCATTTCCGACTTCGATCGCCGGCGCGAGCAGGCCGAGCGCAGTTGGCCGTGGGAGAAGTGGTACGGCGTCTGCGAATGGCGCGAGGCGACGATCAAGCATCAGGGGGACAGCAACTACCACTGGTTCCTCGATCAGCTGGTCGTGGTGCGCGAGGATGCGCAGACGCGGCTCGGCCACGTGTCGCGGATTGCGATCGAGACCGATGGCGCACTGAGCCTGTCGCTCAAGCTATGGCCGGGCGATCCGAAGGTCTTTGCCGTGCGACTCGTGAATCCCAACGGCACCGAGGAAGTGCCGGTAGCCGCCGTTCTGCTCGCCGACGCGCCGGAAGAACCGGCCACGCTCGTCATGTCGCCGCGCGCCTTTGCGCTGAACCGCGTCATGCGCTGCGAGGAGCCGGGTCCCGTCCAGAAGTTGAAGCTGACGCACATCGTGCAGCGCGGCGGGGATTTCGAGCGGGTGGCGTTCGAAGGGGTGGACGCGAATTTCTAGGGCCAGGGATCGAAGGGCCCAGGGTCGAGGGGCATCGCGGCCGACGATGCTTGCGGGAGTGGGGTGACGCGGGGAGCGTTTGGGCGGCCGCAGCGGTCCTAACGACGTCGTTCGAGCGTCCTGGCGCAGCGGCGCCCTCGCGCCTCGATCACAGACTCTGGATCCCCCGAATGCCCAATCGCCTCGCCGGCACCACCAGTCCCTACCTCCGCCAGCACGCGGACAACCCCGTCGACTGGTATCCGTGGGGTGAGGAAGCGCTCACTCGCGCGAGGCAGGAGAACAAGCCGATCCTGCTCTCGATCGGGTATTCGGCGTGCCATTGGTGCCACGTCATGGCGCACGAATCGTTCGAGGACGCGGACGTTGCCGCCGCGATGAACGCCGCCTTCGTCAACATCAAGGTCGATCGCGAAGAGCGGCCCGACCTTGACCAGATCTACCAGACCGCGCACGCGCTGATGACGCATCGCAGCGGCGGCTGGCCGCTCACCGTGTTCATGACGCCCGGTGGCGCGCCGTATTTCGCCGGAACCTACTTCCCGAAGGTCGCGCGTTACGGCGTACCCGGTTTTCTCGACCTGCTGCCGCGCCTCGCCGCCGCGTATCGCGAGCGCGGCCCGGCGATCGCCGATCAGGCCGAGCGGTTGTCGCGCGCATTGCAATCGCTCGAGCCCGCGCCAGCGCAGGACGATGCGCTGCCTTCACAAGCGGGCGAGCGCGCGCTCGAAGGTCTCGCGGAGCGTTTCGACCGCGTCGACGGCGGTTTTGGCGGCGCGCCGAAGTTCCCGCATTCCGCGGAACTCGCGTTCTGCCTGCGCGCCTCACGGCTGCACGGCAGCGCGCAGGCGGAGGCGATCGCGCGAACGACGCTTGCCCACATGGCGGCGGGCGGCATTCACGATCAACTCGGCGGCGGCTTCTGCCGCTACAGCGTCGACGCCGAGTGGTCGATCCCGCATTTCGAAAAAATGCTCTACGACAACGCGGCGCTGCTGTCGCTGTATGCAGACGCCGCGCGTGCCACCGGTGACGCGGCGTTTGGCGACGTCGCGCGGAGCATCGTCGGCTGGCTCGTTCGCGAGATGCGCGCACCGGATGGCGCGTTCTACTCGAGCATCGATGCCGACAGCGAAGGCGAGGAGGGCAAGTTCTACGTCTGGACGCGCGACGAGGCGCGCGCGGCGCTGTCGGACGACGAGTGGGCAGCCGCGGCGCCGTATTTCGGCCTCGACGGGCCGCCGAATTTCGAGGGCCACGCGTGGAATCTTCGCGTCGTCGCGACGATCGAGGCTGTCGCAGCGAAGCTCGACACGTCGTTGCCGGACGTGCAGACGCGGCTCGCGGGCGGTAGAGCGGCGCTGTTCAAGGCACGCGAACGGCGCGTGCGTCCCGGTCGCGACGACAAGATCCTGACGTCGTGGAACGCGCTGACGATCGCCGCGCTCGCACGCGCTTCACGTGCCCTTGCAGAGCCGCGCTGGGCCGATCTCGCGTTCGAGTCACTCGACACGCTCGTTCGCACCACATGGCGCGACGGGCGCCTCCACGCGACGCGCCACGGCGGCCAGGTCGCTCTGAACGGCTATCTCGACGACTACGCGTTCGTGCTCGCGGCGTTGCTCGAAGCGCTGCAAACGCGCTTTCGCCATCAGGACTGGACGCTGGCGATCGACGTTGCGGACGCGCTGCTCGACCGCTTCGAGGATCGCGCGGCCGGCGGCTTCTGGTTCACGAGTCACGATCACGAACCGTTGTTTCATCGGATGAAGCCTGCGCACGACAACGCGACGCCGTCCGGTAACGGCGTGGCCGCTCAGGCGCTGATCGCGCTCGGGCATCTGACGGGTCAGAGCCGCTATGTCGATGCCGCCGAACGCGCGGTCCGCGTCTTCGCCGAGAGTCTGTCGCAATCGCCTGCGTCGCAGTGCACGCTGCTCGTTGCGCTCGACCGCTTGCGCGTAACCCCTTCGACGCTGATCGTCGCGGGCGATGGCGAGCTGCCGCATGCGTGGCAGCGACGACTCGAGCGCGAATACCGTCCCGAGCTTTCGATCATCGCGCTGGACGGCACGGACGTGCCCGAGGCTTTGCGCAAGGGTGCCGCGCCCCCGCACGGCGCCGCGGGCTGGCTGTGCCGGGGAACGCAGTGCCTGCCGCCTGCGACGTCGCTCGAAGCGATCGAGGCGTCGCTCGCGTCATCCGATCGTGGCGCGCGCGCGTTGTAGACGACCGAGCGCCGCGGCGGGACCTCCGCCGCATCGCAGCGACACGCGGCCCGGCGACCGCGAGCCCGCTTGATCCATGTTATTTCGGTGCGCCCGCTGTTTGGTACCATCGCCCTCTTGCAAATTCTGGCCACGACTGGAGTAAAGAATGATGAAGAAAATCGCCGCAGTCCTAGCAGCCGCAACGTTGATGGCGGCCGGCAGCGCCGTCGCCGACGAGCTCGAAGACATGATGAAGAAGAACGGTTGCAACGCGTGCCACGCCGAGGACAAGAAGGTGATTGGACCGTCGTACAAGGACGTCGCCGCCAAGTACAAGGGTGATGCGACGGCGGTTGCGAAGCTGACCGACAAGGTGAAGAAGGGCGGTTCCGGCGTCTGGGGTCCGATTCCGATGCCGCCGAACACGGCGGTGAAGGATCCCGACATCAAGAAGATGGTCGAGCTGATCCTCGCGCTCAAGAAGTAGTGGCGCGCCGTCGCGCCGCGGCGCATTCGCCGCCGCAGCGGGGCTTCGCCGCGATGACGCCGTAACGGCGGATGTGCTACGCTCGTGAGCGCGTGCAGGAGAGCGCGCCGCGCACCGCGGCGCCGCCGAAGGCGTAATCCCGAAATCGCTCAGGCAAAAGGACTGCACGCGGGCAGGCACGATCTGGAGAGTGGTTGCGCCGACATCGCGCGCGACCCACCGAAGGGGCACCGGCCGCGCGACGCGCGCCGTAATCTCTCAGGTAAAAGGACAGACGGGGCGACGCGGATGACCGCGCCGCCCCGTCGTACTTTCCGCCGGAGGAATCGCGCGTGCAGAGGAAAACCCCGCTCAACGCCGTGCATCGCGCTGCAGGCGCGCGCATGGTCGATTTCGGCGGCTGGGACATGCCCGTCCACTACGGCTCGCAGATCGACGAGCACCATGCGGTGCGCCGCGATGCGGGCATGTTCGACGTTTCCCACATGCGCGTCGTCGACGTGCACGGCGAAGCCGGTGCGCCGCGCGCGTTCCTGCGTCTTGCGCTCGCCAATAACGTCGACAAGCTGACCGTTCCCGGCAAGGCGCTTTATTCGTGCCTGCTTGCCGACGACGGCGGCGTTCTCGACGACCTGATCGTGTATTTCCTGCGCGAAGACTTCTTCCGGCTCGTCGTCAATGCGGCGACGGCCGACGATGACATCGCGTGGCTCGGCACGCTCGCGGCGACGCACGCGCCCGGCCTGCGCATCGTGCCGCGTACCGACCTCGCGATGATCGCCGTGCAGGGCCCGAACGCGCGCGCGAAGGTCTGGCAGGCGATCGCCGGGAGCGACGTGGCGACGTCAGGCTTGAAGCCATTCAACGCGGTGACGCTTGCAAGCCGGTTCGGCGAACTTTTCATCGCGCGAACCGGATACACGGGCGAAGACGGCTTCGAAATCGTGCTGCCGGCCATTCGAGCGGAGGCGTTGTGGCAGGCGCTTCGCACGGCCGGCGTCGCGCCCTGCGGGCTCGGCGCACGCGACACGCTGCGGCTCGAGGCCGGAATGAACCTCTACGGCCAGGACATGGACCGCGCGGTGACGCCGCTCGAGTCCGGACTCGCCTGGACGGTCGACCTTGCCGCCCCGCGTGATTTCAGCGGCAAGTCGGCGCTCATCGCGAAGCCGCCGACGCGTCAACTGGTCGGGCTGCTATTGCAGGACGCAGGCGGCGTGCTGCGCGCGCACCAGGTCGTGCACACGGCCAGCGGCGAAGGCGAGGTCACGAGCGGGACGTTCTCGCCGACGCTCAAGCAGTCGATCGCGCTCGCGCGAGTGCCGGCGGACGTCGCGGCCGGCGACGTCGTTGAAGTTCAGGTGCGCGACCGGCGCCTCGCCGCGCGCGTCGTCAAACCGCCGTTCGTGCGCCAGGGCAAGGTGCTCGTCAACCCGGACGCATGACGCGCTGATGCGTCGCGCGAATCCATTCACCTCAGGACAAACCGATGAACGTTCCCGCCGAATTGCGTTACACCGACAGCCACGAATGGATCCGCAGCGAAAGCGACGGCACGGTGACGATCGGCATCACCGATCACGCGCAGGCGGCGCTCGGCGATCTCGTCTATGTCGAACTGCCCAAGGCGGGTCGCACCGTCGCAGCCGGCGAGGCGTGCGCCGTCGTCGAGTCGGTGAAAGCCGCGAGCGACGTGTATGCGCCGCTCGCCGGGGAAATCGTCGCGAGCAATGACGCGCTGTCCGGCGCGCCCGAGGCAGTGAACGAGAACGCGTACGCCGCGTGGCTGTTCCGCATGCGGCCCGGCGACACGTCGGCGCTGGCGTCGTTCCTCGACGCCGCGGCCTACACGAAACTGACTGCCGAAGCGTGACGAAGGTCATCCGATGACGCGCGTGCTGGCGACACCGCCGGCGCTGGCCGCGCTCGAAAATCACGACGCGTTCATCGCGCGACACATCGGACCGCGCGATGAAGCGGAGCAGGCGATGCTGCGCGAACTCGGATTTGCTTCGCGCGATGCACTGATCGACGCGATCGTGCCGCCCGGTATCCGCGCGGATGCGCCGCTGCCGCTGCCCGGGGCGATCGGCGAGGCGGCCGCGCTCGCCCGCCTGCGCGCGATCGCCGCCCGCA
>DASSEA010000284.1:0-2992 GCA_035696805.1 Casimicrobiaceae bacterium | reverse complement strand
CTGCGCGACGATTCGGAGTACCGCGACCTCGGGCTTGCGGCGGCCACGAACGGACGGATTGGCGTCAAGCATATACGGGCGCTGAAACCGATGGCGGCGCCGACCGGATGGCACTGGCACGACATGACCGCGCACTACGTGTTCGTGCTGCGCGGGTCGCTGACGTTCCGATTCGCGGGTATCGACGGCGACGTGACGCTGCACGCCGGCGACGGGCTGTCGCAACCTGCGGGTGTCGCGCACAACGTCGTCGCGCGCTCGGACGATCTCGAAGTCCTCGAGATCAACGAGCCGGCCGAATACGGAACATGGGATCTGCCGAAACCCCCCGCGCCGTGGCGCTGACGCCGGCCGCGTCGGCGCACCCTCGCAGCAGCGCGCTCGTCGCGTGGCTCGGCAAGCGCGGCGGCGCGCTCGCGATCTTCGTGCTGCTGTTCGTCGTCTGGGAAGTGGCCGTGCGCGCGACCGGCATCAAGGAATACCTGCTACCCGCGCCGTCGAAGGTGTGGGTCGAATTCTGGAAGCGGCACGCCATCGTCGCCGGCGGCGCGTGGGTAACGACACAGGAGATCCTCGCCGGCTATGCGCTCGCGGTCGTCGTCAGCATTCCGCTTGCGCTCGCCGTCGCGTATTCTCGCTTCATGGAGCACGCCGTCTATCCGGTCATCGTGTTCCTGCAGATCGTTCCCAAGATCGCGATCGCCCCGCTGTTCATCATCTGGTTCGGCTTCGGCTTTACACCGAAGCTGCTTCTCGTATTCCTGCTGTCGTTCTTCCCGATCGTCGTGTCGAGCATCGCCGGCTTCAAGAGCGCCGATCGCGACGTGATGGATTTCGCGCGCACGACCGGCGCCGGTCGGCTGCGGCTGTTCCTGAAGATCGGCTTGCCGCAGGCATTGCCGCACATCTTCACCGGGCTCAAGGTTGGCGCGGCACTGGCGGCGACGGCCGCCGTCGTCGCGGAGTTCGTCGCATCCGACAAGGGCCTCGGTTACCTGCTGCTGCAATACAACGGCCAGCTGGATACGCCGATGGTCTTCGCGACGATCGTCGTCCTGTCGCTGATCGGCCTGGCCGTTTACTATGCGGTCGAAGTGATCGAGCGGCTCGCGATCCCGTGGCATGTGTCGCAGCAGGCGACGGCACGCGACGCCACGTTGTAGAGCGTAACCGTCGTCAACCGGCGCGAGACGCGCCGAACGAGCATCGAAGGAGGTGCCATGAGAACGTCCCGCTGGATTGCGGCGTGCGCCGCCGCCGTCGCGTTGGCTGCGTCGTCGTTGTCCGCCGCCCAGGACAAGGTGTCGCTGCGACTCAACTGGTATCTCGGCGGCCTGCATGTGCCGTTCTACTACGGCAAGGACAAGGGTTACTACAGCGCCGAAGGGATCGACCTGACGATCAACGAAGGGCGCGGGTCGGCGAATACCGTGCAGGTCGTCGCCGCGGGCTCCGACACGTTCGGGCTGGCCGATTCGTCGTCGGTGATCCTCACCGCATCGAAGGGTGCGGACGTGAAGAGCGTCATGTCGCTCCTCAATACGACCGGCTATTCGGTCGTTTCGCTGGCCGAAGCGAACATCAAGACGCCGAAGGACCTCGAAGGCAAGAAAGTTGCGGTGACGCCGGGCGACCCGCTCGGCCAGCTGCTGCAGGCGCTCTGCAAGGCCAACGGCGTCGATTGCAGCAAGATCAGCATGGTGCAGGTCGACCCGGCCGCGAAGGTCGTCACCGTGCTGGAGAAGAAGGCGGACGCGCTGCTCGGCGGTGTCGATGACCAGTACTTCCTCATCAAGTACAAGGGTGCGAATCCCGCTGCGATGCGCTATGCCGATTTCGGCGGCAACATCGTGGGCATGACGATTCTCACGTCCGGTGAAACGCTCAAGAAGAATCCGGACCTCGTCAAGCGCTTCGTGCGGGCGACCGTCAAGTCGTGGGAGGAAACGAAAAAGAACCCCGGCGCGGCCGTCGACGCCGCGCTTAAGGTGAAACCCGATCTCAACCGGCAGTCGACGCTCGATCAGCTGATGGTCGATATCGACCTGCTCGATTCGAAGAATTCGAAGGGCCGCATCGGCTGGGGCGCGCAGGCGGACTGGGATCAGACGCTTGCGCTGCTTCGCAATTACCGCGATTTGCAGACCGACAAGACGTGGACGACGTTCCACACGAACGAGTTCCTGCCCTGAGCGAAACCGCGATTGCGCGCAAGCGACGCGCGGCGGCGCCGACCGACCCGCGCCCCTACGTCGAACTGGCCGGCGTGGCCAAGACGTATCGGCGCGGCACCCGAGAAACGCGCGCTATCGAACGTGTCGACCTTGCGATTCGCGACGGCGAGTTTCTCGCGATCGTCGGTCCGTCGGGATGCGGCAAGAGCACGCTGCTGCGCCTGGTCGCGGGCCTGATCGCGGCCACCAGCGGCGACGTGCGCGTCGACGGGCATCGCGTCGACCGCCCGCAAACCAACGTCGGCATCGTTTTCCAGAGCCCGGTGCTTCTCGATTGGCGTACCGCGCTCGACAACGTCTTGATCCAGGTCGAGTTGCGCTCGCTCGATCCTCGCGATTACCGCGATCGCGCGTTGCGCCTGCTTGAACAGATCGGGCTCGGCGAGTTTGCCGATCGATACCCGTACGAATTGTCCGGAGGCATGCGCCAGCGCGTCGCGATCGCCCGCGCGCTGATCCACGATGCACCGCTGCTGCTGATGGACGAGCCGTTCGGTGCGCTCGACGCGCTCACCCGCGAGCAGATGCGCGTTGATCTCGAGGCGCTTTGGCTCGGCGCGCACAAGACGGTGCTGTTCATCACGCACTCGATCGACGAGGCGGTGCTGCTTGCCGATCGGGTCGTCGTGATGTCGCCACGGCCTGCCCGCATCGAACGCATCATCGACGTTACGCTGCCGCGCCCGCGCGGGCTAGAAGCGCGTCGCGCGAGCGAGTTCGCGCGCGCCAGCGACGCGATCACCGACATTCTTCTTGCG
>DASSEA010000283.1:0-4686 GCA_035696805.1 Casimicrobiaceae bacterium | reverse complement strand
GCCCCCGACCGCCAGGGAGTTGCCATCATGACCGCGTTCAAGCTGCAAGGCATCGTCGCCGCGCCCGTTCTGCCGATGCTTCCCGACCATTCGATCGACTGGACGTCGCTGCGTTCGTATATTGGCTGGGTCGCCGCGCAGAAGCCGACCGCGATCGCGATGAACATGGATGCGAGCGAAGGACCGTCGCTCGAACGCGACGAGCAACTCGAGGTGCTCCGCGTCTGCAAGGACGCGATCGGCGGCCTCGTTCCGCTGGTGTCGGGACTCATCGCCGGTTCGACGGCCGGGGCCGTGCGCTGGGGCAACGACCTCAAGGCGGCCGGCGCCGATGCGCTGGCGGTATTCCCCCCGTTTCCAACCTTTCTCGGAAACCCGGTGCCGTCGGAGATGATCTTCGCGTTTCACAAGGCGATCGGCGATGGCGTCGGCTTGCCGCTCGTTGCCTTCCAATTCCCGAAGGCGTTCGGTCCCGATTTCCCGCCCGATACGCTCGAACGTCTGGCCACGATCCCGCAGGTCATCGGCCTGAAGGAAGCGTCGTTCGACACCACCAAGACGATCGAAACCATCGCCGCGGCCCGCGCGCTGCCACGCAAGCTCGGCATCATGACCGGCAGCGACACGTTCATCTGCGAGGCGATGGTCATGGGATGCGACGGTGCGCTGATCGGCTTCGCAGGCACCGCGACCGCCGAACTGATCGACATGCAGCGCCGCGTCGCCGCCAAGGATTTCGTTGGCGCGTTCGCGATCTGGGACCGGCTCGGACCGCTCGCCCGCTACTGCTGGCGCAATCCGATCCGCGACTATCGACCGCGGATGAAGGAAGTCCTGAAGCTGCAGGGTCTCATCGCGCACGCGACCGTGCGACCGCCGCAGCTCGGCGTCGGAGACGACGAGCGCGCGGAGCTCCGCCGACTCGCCGATCGCGCCGGCCTGCTCGCGACACGCGAGCGGCATGCGGATCGCCAGACTGTCGCGAGCGCGGCGTAGCGGTCCGTGGTCCCTACGGGACCGGCCACTCCGCGGCCGTGCTCTCGCACACGCGCGCGATCCAGCGCGCGGTCAGCTTTTCCTGCACGGCGTTCTGCTTCAGGCGAACATCGAGCGCCGGGAAATCGACGTCGTCGAGCGCCTGGTCCTGGTTGAAGCAGGAGAACACGTAGCGCGTCCGACCCGTCTGCGGATCGCGCTGCGGCTGCAGGCACTGCGCGCAGATCTCCTTCATCATGCATTGCATCGGCGAGTTGATCGATCCGATCGCGCGGTGACTCGGCGACAGGTACGGCGCAAGCACGTTATGGCGCGCCGCCGCCACGGCCGCCATCATCTTGTCGGAGCCAATCGCGATGATGCGTTCGCACGCATGAAGTTCGATCGCCTGCGACCCGAGCCGGCCGCTTGCATAGGCGCGCATCGCTTCGACGATGTTGCCGACGAACGCCCGGTCCTGCGGCCGCGCAGGCTGGAAGCCGGGGCCCTCGTCGCAGCACCAGACGACGGCATCGGCCGCGGCTTCGATCTCCTCCACCTTGTAGCGATCGATCCGGCGGCGATAACCGGCGAAGTAAAGGACCTTCGAACCGGCATCGCGGTACGCGCGGGCGATCGAGAACAGCACCGCGTTGCCGAGTCCGCCACCGACGAGCAGCACTGTCTTGTCGCGCTCGATTTCGGTCGGCGTGCCCGTCGGTCCCATCAGCACGAGGGGCTCGCCCGGACGCAACCGGGCGCAGAGATCCGACGAACCACCCATTTCGAGCACGATCACCGACACCAGCCCGCGCTCCCGGTCGACCCACGCGCCCGTGAGCGCCAGCCCTTCCATCGCGAGCCTCGTCCCCTGCTCGCGTGCCGCGAGCGATTCGAAGTTCTGTAGCCGATAGAACTGGCCGGGCCGGAATCGACGCGCTGCCGCCGGCGCATGGACGACGACTTCGACGATCGTCGGCGTGAGCCGCACGACGCGCTCGACGCGCGCACGAAGTGCATCGTTCAGTGTCGCAAAGAAGTCGAAATCGGTGTGTGTATCGGCAGGGGCGACGCGCGCGAGCATGCGCGACACGATCGGATAACCTTGCTTGGCGCTCGCCATCGCCTTGACGACGTTGCCGGAAAACGATGGATGCAGGTCGCCGAAAGAACTGACGGCACGGCCGTCATCGCGGATGTTCGTCAGGACCGCAGGACGCGAAGGCTTGGCGAGCCCGGGTAGCGGCGTGGCGACGGAACCCTCTTCATGACGCAACGCGAAGTGGCGTCCGTCGAGATGAAAATGCGAGGCGTCTTCGCGCGCGAGCACCGTGTTGGGCTGGGTGCCGGCAGCGACGAGAATCGTTCGCGCGGGTACCAGCGTGCGTCGCGGGTCGCCGGCTGCGCCCTCCACGTCGTACGGTTGCACCGAAACGGTCAGGCCGATCGCGTGTCCGGCTTCATCGACTTCGATCGCCAGAGGCGTCAGTCCTTCGGCGAAGCGGATGCCTTCTTCGAGCGCCTTCTCGACCTCTTCATGGTTCAGCGTGTACGACGGGCTGTCGATCAGTCGCTTGCGATAAGCGATCGTCGCGCCGCCCCACGCCTGCAGCAATTCGATGATCGCCGGCGCTCGACCTTCGGCGGCGGCGCTTTCGCGCTCGGCGCGCAAGGCGCGCGCATGCGAAAGAAACTCCTCGGCGATCAGGAACTCGTGATCGCTCCAGGCCGCCTCGACGGCTGCGGATCCCTGCGCGTCGACGAGCGCTTCGTAACGCGCGAGGAATTTCTCGACCTGCACCGGGTAGTAGGCGAGCGCCTCGGTCGCCGTGTCGATGGCGGTCAACCCTCCGCCGATCACCACGACGGGCAACCTCACCTGCATGTTGGCGATGGAGTCGGCTTTGGCAGCGCCCGTGAGTTGCAACGCCATCAGGAAATCCGATGCGGTGCGAACGCCGTGCGCGAGTCCGTTCGGCAGGTCGAGGATCGTGGGACGGCCCGCGCCGGCCGCGAGCGCAACGTGGTCGAAGCCGAGCTGGAACGCGTCTTCGACATCGAGCGTGCCGCCGAAGCGAACGCCACCGAACAGTATGTAGCTTGCGCGACGTTCGAGCAGCAGGCGGATCAGCTTCAGGAAGTTCTTGTCCCAGCGCACCGTAATGCCGTACTCGGCGACGCCGCCAAAGCCCGCCATCACGCGATCGTCGAGCGGTTCGATCAGCGCATCGATGTCGCGGATCGGCGCGAACGGCACGCGGTCGCCCATCGCGGTGATGCCCGACAACGAGGGTTCGAGGGGTTCGATCTTCAGCCCGTCGATCGCGACGACCGCATGGCCGTCGTTCAGCAGGTGATGCGCGAGCGTGAACCCGGCTGGCCCCTGCCCCACGACCAGAACGCGCTTGCCGCTCGACGGAAGCGGCCGCGGCCGCCGCAGGTTGAGCGGATTCCAGCGCGTCAGCAGCGAATAGATCTCGAAGCCCCACGGCAGCGCGAGCACGTCCTTCAGCACCCGCGTTTCCGACTGCGGAATGTCGACCGGATCCTGTTTCTGGTAGATGCACGACTTCATGCAGTCGTTGCAGATCCGATGTCCGGTCGCGGCGGCCATCGGGTTGTCGACGCAAATCATCGCCAGCGCACCGAGCGGCCATCCTTCGGCGCGAAGCTTGTGGAACTCGGATATCCGCTCTTCGAGGGGACAGCCTGCAAGCGTTACGCCGAACGCGGACTTCCTGAACGGATTCGGTTCGACCGGGTGGGCATCCGCAGGTGTGAGTGGCGTCCCGGCGGCGGCTCTTTTCTCCGGCAAACCGCGCGCGCATGAATCCTTGCCCTGTTCGTGGCACCAGATGCAGTAGTGCGCCTGGTCGAGCGCGCCGACGAGATCGGTCCCCGCGTCGGTCAGCGCAAAGCCGTCACGTCGGCGCAAGCCATGCGTGGAGGCGATCTGCAGCGCATCGATGCCGCCAAGCGCCGTGGTCTCCACCGGTACCAGCCGGAATTGATCGAGCTTGCGCGGGGCGCGAAACAGAATGCCCCCGCGATGTGCCGCCTTGCCGGCGGGCGTGTGCGACGCCCACGCGGCGTATCGCGCGGCCACGTCGAGCGCCGTGGCGTTCGCCGATTCGTCCTGTTGCCACTGCGAGACCGCTTCGGCAAACGAACGCTCGAAAGTCTGCACGTTCGAGTTGAGCGGCACGTCGCCCGCTTCGCTTCCGAGTAGACGATCGAGTTCGGCGCGAAGCGCTGCGCCGTCGAACGTCGCCGCCACGTCGGCCTTCCACGCGTTCATCGCCTTGCGCTGGACGAATTGGCGTTTGATCGCAAACATCGGCGCCAGCGCGTGATGCCGTGCTTCCAGTGCCCGCACGGCCCCGGCGATGCCAAAGAGGCGCGCCAGGAAATCCTCGACATGCGGCGCGACGTCGATCAGCAACGCAGCTTCGGACTTGGCATCGAGCGCGTCGGGCTGCTCCCGCGCAGCAAGCAGGCGCTCGGCGAGCCTGGCGTCCGCGGCCGTCAGCTCGTCGACGAAACGCGCGTCGATGCGCGCGAGACCCTCGATGGCGTAGAGATCCGCGAACGTGAAGCCGAACGCAGAATCGAGCAACGGCGACCGTTCCGCGGTCACGATGTCATTGAACATGCAAGCGAGGCCTGAGCAAACGTGCGATTTTACCGGCCGCGGCATTCCAGCCGACAGTG